>JBAZQI010000010.1:0-34571 GCA_041645325.1 archaeon | reverse complement strand
CATCCAGACTGCTCACCTCCCAACATTTTTTTTTGCATTTTTTTCAAGCCATTGCTGCTGCAAACGCTTCCTCTTTCTCCTCGCTTTGCATTAAGGGTTCTTTTAATGCAATGAACTCGTACGCTTTTTCCAGCGCAAGAATTGCCTTTGGAAGGTCGTTTGCTTTAAGCGAAGTAGTGCTTTTCCATTCGCCGCCCTTGTCCTTGTACCTGCGCTCAAAGGAAACAGTGTAATAATTGTTCCCTTCCTTGCCCTGGTTTTCCCACACTGCAACACTTATTCCTCCAACCCCGAATTTTTTTGTCGGCAAATTCATTTTCCCACCTCCCTGCCAATTAACAAACTTTTTTTGAAAAATGGTTGTATTGGTTGAATGGTTCAGCCTGCCAACACAACCACCGGTGGCGGAGGGATTTGAACCCTCGAAGCCGGTAGTAGCTTGCTTGGTCATGGGCCAAGTCCATTCAACCGCTCTGGCACGCCACCAAAAGAATTAAATATTGTAAGATACTACTATTCATTGGTAGTAGCTTATTCGGCCGCTCTGGCCTTTTTTTTCTTTTGATGTGGCCTAGTGGTTTTTCTAAAAATAAAAAAATGCCCTTACATGAAGGGCCTTATGCTTCCTCCTTTTCCAAATCCTTCAACGAACCTGCATATTCTGGATGCCATCATTTAGAATCACCTCAATTTTTTTTTAATTAAAATAATCTTGTTTGAGGCGTTTAAAAACAAGGGGAAACAGGCGAGGTTTCCGGTGAAAATTTGCCTTGCCTTGTTTCCCCTGTTACTTTTGCACACCTGGATTATGCCAAAATGGCGTCTTTTAAAAGCCTTTCCAGGCACTGTTTTTTTAGAGGGGCCATAGTCTAGCCTGGTCAGGATTCGTGCTTTGGGACGGCCTTTCTTTAGAAAAGAAAGCCCGGGGAAAGAAAGCACTTCGCTTTGCGAAGTGCACCGCAAACAAGCATGCGACGGGGGTTCAAATCCTCCTGGTCCCAACGTCTTGCGAAGCGTTTTTCGCAAGCCTTTTGGAAAAAGGCTTAGGGGCCTTAGTCTAGCTTGGTTAGGATTGTACCTTGGGGAAAGCCTTTTCTTAGCAAGAAAAGCCTTGGAAAGAAAGGGTTATTCCAACGTGGTACCGACGGGGGTTCAAATCCTCCAGGTCCCAAAGTTTAATTAATTTGTTCGGATCTATTGGGTATAAGAAATTGGATTGGTTTTTATGGCGGAAGAAAAACAGCAGGGCTTGACTGAAACCAAGGAAGGCAATTTTTCGGAATGGTACAATCAGGTTGTGCTGAAGGCGGAGCTTGCCGATTACGCGCCTGTGCGCGGCTTCATGGTTGTAAGGCCGAATGCCTATGCCCTGTGGGAAGCGATTCAGGATTATTTCAATGCCGTGATTTTCAAAAGGGGCGTGAAAAACGCTTATTTTCCATTGCTCATTCCCAAGAGCTTTTTTGAAAAAGAGGCCGAGCATGCCAAGGGCTTTGAGCCAGAGCTTGCCTGGATTGAATGCTCTGGGAAGGATGTTGACGAAAAGGTTGCAATAAGGCCTACTTCTGAAACGATAATGTATGACAGCTATGCAAAGTGGATTCGCTCATGGAGGGATTTGCCCCTCAGGATAAACCAGTGGTGCAATGTTTTGCGCTGGGAAGTCAGCCAGACAAAGCTTTTTTTGAGGACCAGGGAGTTCCTGTGGCAGGAAGGCCATTGCGTTTATGAAACCGAGGAAGAGGCCGAAAGGGAAGCGCTGATGTTTTTGGATGAATACAAGGGGCTTTGTGAAGGGCTTCTTGCAATTCCTGTGCTTTTGGGCGAAAAAACAGCTTCCGAGAAATTTGCAGGCGCAAAAAAAACCTTTACAATTGAGGCATTGATGCCTGATGGCAGGGCATTGCAAATGGGAACCTCACACAATCTTGGGCAGGGCTTTGCAAAAGCCTTTGGCATTGGGTTCCTTGACGAAAAGGGCGTGAAAAAACTGCCTTGGCAGAACAGCTGGGGCTTCAGCACAAGGCTGATTGGCGCGATTGTAATGGTGCACGGCGACAACAAGGGATTTGTGGTTCCGCCAAGGCTTGCGAAAAACAAGGCTGTAATTGTGCCTATTCTTTTTGACAAAACCAAGGAAAATGTTTTGAAAAAGTCGCGCGAATTGTGCAAAAAGCTTTCTTCGCTTGACCCGATTCTTGACGAGCGCGACTCTTATTCGGCAGGCTGGAAGTTCAACGAATGGGAATTAAAAGGAATCCCCTTAAGGATTGAAATCGGCCCAAAAGACATTGAAAAAAAGCAGGTTGTCCTTGTAAGGCGTGACAATGGCAAAAAAGAATTCGTGAAAGAATCCAAGTTGGCCTTGCGCGCAAAGCAGGTTCTTGAAGAAATGCAGGAAGAAATGCTTGGGAACGCCCAAAAGGCGCTCAAGGAAAATTGCGTGGAAGCCTCTTCCTGGGCTGACTTCAAAAAGGCCTTGGACCAGAGAAAGCTCATTCTTGCGCCCTTTTGCAACACTCTTGAATGCGAAGCTGAAATAAAGCAGGAAACAACCGCAACCAGCAGGTGCATTCCCTTTGGGCAAAAAAAGCAGAGTTTAAAGTGCGTCAAGTGCGGAAAGCCTGCATCCATAAAGGCCTGGTTTGGCAAAAGTTACTGATTGCATTCAGGCGCATTTTCTGAAAGCCGCAGGCACGCTCTCATCCAACATAGCTTAATCCGCCTTCCGGTGGAATGTCAAGCTCCATTTCTTCTACTTCTTCGTTGTCCAGTTCCCTGTGGTACATTCCTATGAATTCAAAGCCGGCTTCCTTGTAGATTTTTTTTGCGGCCTCGTTTTTTTCCTTCACGAGCAATAGCACCCTGCCGACCTTTTTTTCCTTCAGGAAGGCAATCGCGTAATCAAGAAGCGTTTTTGCAACGCCCTTGTTCCTGAACTCTTCCTTTACCGTAAGGCCGTTTATTCTTGCGAGGTTTCCCTCCAAAAGCTCAACCTCGATAAACCCCTGGATTGTTTTTCCCTCTATTCCCTTGAACAAAAAAATGCCGTTGCTTTCAATCCTTTTCCTGATTTTTTCCTCGTCAAATGAAATGTAGGGAAACTCTTTTTTTATCAGTGAAATTACCTCGGGGTAATCCCTTTCCTCAATCCTTTTTATCTCCATAAAATCACCTGCCATTTCCAGAGCCGTGCAAAAACAGGTTTATTTCCCTGCTTGACACAGCGCACCCGGAATATTTTGCCGCAAACAACGCCGCCTCAAGGCTCTGCTTTCCCTTCGGAAGCTCGTCTTCAAGCAATCCATATTCGTCAGCCAATGCAATCAGCTCAACGCTTCTCACAATGGCAAGCCCTGAAAACATTGCGGCAAAGGCCCTTTGTTTTCCTGTGTCAATGCCAATGCGGATTTTTCTCCTTTCCTGCATTATTTCCCTCAATTGTTCGGCATTTTCAATAAGCATCCTTGTTGTCCTTTCATCAATGGCAAGGGCGTCCGCGCCGGTTTCCTTTGCAATTGCAAGCGCCTCTATTTCGCCGCGCTGCAACAGCCTTATTGGCCTGCCCTGCGCAAGAAAACACGAATTTGCGATTGCCTCAATTTCATCAACAAGGCTTTGGTCGCCCGCAGGCAAAACCCTGAAGCCGTTTTCTTCAATGACCTTTTTTATCCTTATTGCATTCAATTCAAAGCGCCTGATTTCAATCGGCCTTTGCACTGCCTCCAAAAAAACGCTTTCAGGGACAATAAAATCGGCATTCATTTTTCTCTTAAGCCCTGCCAGTATTTTCACAAGGCAGGTCTGGCTCACAGAAATCAGGGTGGAAGCGTCAAACACAATCTTCATTGCACCGCACCTTCTTTTTGCCCCAAGCAGTTCATTGCACTGCGCCCCCGATTTTGCCCTTAAGCCTTTTCAGCCTTTCGCCTATTCCGGCCGTTACCCCTTCCCGGTCAGCAATCTTTGTAACGCCAATATACCTCAACAATTCTTTTTTGTCAGCCCCTGTCAATTCCGCAGCCTGCCCCAAGCCAAGGCCCATGCTGTATGCTGCGCTTGCATATTTTACGCGCGCCTTTTCAAAAATGCCCTGGACATAATAGCCAAGTTCCTTGTCGGCCTGCCTGACAGAATCAATGACTGCGGCAAGCCAATGGTCATATTCTTCAAGGTCTCCGGCTTCAGCGCTTTTTTCCGCTTTTTTCAAATCAAAAAGGATATCGTGCTTTATTTCGCGCCACCTGTCATCACCTGCAATGTGCTGCTTGGTTGCCATCTTGTGCAAACAATACGAAACAAGGGCAAGGTTTGCAAGCCTTTTGTCGTTTTCAAGAGAAGCAATTTCAATGGCCCTGTTTGCAGTGCCCTTAAGGCCAAGAATATCCTGCCTTTCAAAACAGGCAATTGCCCTCTTAAGAAAAGAAAGAAGCGCTTTTCCCGTCATTTAACTCCCGAATAAAAAGACGCGCCGCCTGTATTTAATCCTTTGCAAAAAAGAAAGGCTGCACTTAAAGTCTTTATTTTTGCTAGTTAAAATGCACGGCTCAAGAGAAGGTAACTGCTAACCGAAAGCTGCAAATATGAGTTTGTTCTTTTGTCTTTTCAATGCAGAACCCCCAACACCAAGTTCTGCTTACACGAATAGCAGAACTTGAGAAAATCGTAAGCAAACAGTCTGAGCGCATATCTCGGCTTGAGCAAGACAACTTGGCTCTGCATAGGGAGAACGCTGAACTGAAGGCTCATTTGCGTGTTTATGAGAACCCGCATACGCCTTCCAGTAAACAGCGTTTTAAGCAGAAGCCGAGAGAGCCATCGGGCAAGCTGGGTGCGCCCATAGGTCATCCTAAGTGGGAGCGAGAGCAGCCAGAGTCGACTGAAACCGTAGAGCATTCGGAAACTGAGTGCCCTTACTGCAGGCACAGGCTTGGCAAGCCAATCAGAACCGACCGTAGGATTATTGAGGAACTGCCTGAACCGCAACCAATCAAAGTTACAGAGCATCTCATAAATCACTATCACTGCAACCACTGTCACAGGAACATTATTGCGGGCAATAATGTGCCACGAGGCATGTTTGGAATCAACGCGCAAGCAACAACAGTTTTATTGCGCTTTGAGGCCAGGTTGCCTCTACGCAAAGCAGTCAACGCCTTAACAAGGCAGGGACTGAACATGACAAACGTATGTGTGCAAAAATTAGTCAGCGTGTTGCATACGGCTTATCGCCCGAATATAACAAGCAAATTCAACTGCTTCGTGCATCCAGGGTTGTGTACGCCGATGAAACTGAAATGCCTATTGACGGTGAAACCTGGTGGCTTTGGACATTTACAACTGAACAACAAACGATTTACGTTATACGGAAACGACGGAATAGTGATGTTCCAATAGAAATCCTCGGCAAAACCTATAACGGCATAGTTACCAGCGATGGCCATACAGTTTACCGCAAAATAGGCTCAGCCCAGCAACGCTGCTGGGCGCATATTATCCGAGAATCCAAAGAACTCAACGACGAATACAATCTATACGCATGCCATCACAAAAATCTCACAAAAATATTTGCCAAGTTGAAACGCATACGAGCAAGCCCGCCACCACTGGAAAAACGGGTTGAACTCAAAGCACAACTCGAACAGGAAACAATTCAAATCACTGACGCTCTCGACGGCCACAAAGAATACCACACGTTCGCAGTAAAACTCAGAAACGCCATTCCCTGCTTATTCACCTGCCTCATCCACCTGTTTGTTGAACCAACAAACAACATAGCAGAACGCGCTCTACGCGAACTCATCGTAATCAGAAAAATCATAGGCGGACTACGCAGGGAAACAGGCGCAAGAACCATGGAAACCATCGTTTCCATGCTCGCCACATGGAAACAACAAGGCAAAAACCCCTATACAGCCCTAAAACAGCACTTATCAACGCCCTTTATAAACTCCCGTTAGCAGTTACAAGAGAAGCAAAAGAATAAATAGATGAAAACGCTTATTTCTTTCAGATGAGGAAACTGCCCTTGATTATAGCGCTTTTTATTTTTTTAATTCTAAGTGGTTGTGTCCAGCAGCAAGAATCAAACGGCGCCACAGCAAACGAGCCTGGTGTTCAAGACGAAACAACACAGCAAGCGGCAATAATAAACGGTTTTGAGGTTTACAAATTCATTAGAACTTGTGCAAGCTGCGATTCTATTGCAGACTGTGAAGACGAAAAAGCGTTTTGTGAATCAAACGGTCTCGCGGTTTCTTTGGTTAAAGGCACTGGGCATTCCATGACGCTCTACCCTGAAAAGGCGGTAACCTGCAATTACTATTGTGCTAGCCAGGAACAGCTTGAAAAGCAAAAGGAAACAAGCCCAAACGCAAACTACAGCACATGCGAGAACGAGCCAGCCGGCGACCCGATATTTACTGGTTTGGTCGGGATAAACAAAGACATGGTTGATTTAAAGTTTCATATAATTTTGCTGAAAGAAGAAGGGCGAACACTTGAATTTGTTTCAGCAGTTGGAAAAGAAGGCTTCTCTGGAACAATGCAAATTACACAAGAAGGCGACTTAACTGATGCAGGCTATTGGGTGTTCCTAGACCGCTTAAAAAATTTGGAGGCAGGAAAGCAGGCCCAAAAAGGGGTAATTGAGATAACCTATAGAGAGAATGGTGTTGAAAAAATACACAAAATAACTTGTACCTATCCAAGAACATAGAATAACGCTGCTTTTCAAAATTCGCCATTAACTCCATATTGAACCAAACAAATTCCAAGCACTCAAAAAGGGCTTTGCGCCAAAAGTCAAGCTTGCGCCCAAAGCATTTTATTAGCCGCTTTCCACGAATGCCCCAAAAAGCCGTTATGCCCTTTTCTGCATTTGTGCCTGCATTTGCGCGTGCTGCTGCATTTCCTGCATTGCCTCTGCAAGCGTG
Source organism: archaeon (assembly GCA_041645325.1). Taxonomy (GTDB): domain Archaea; phylum Iainarchaeota; class Iainarchaeia; order Iainarchaeales; genus JAFCCL01. The sequence goes on along the minus strand of JBAZQI010000010.1, from coordinate 27,636 downwards.
TGCTTTTGCAGGAACTTGTTCCACCTTTCAGGTTCTACTTTTGTTGCATCCCTTAATTCCCTTAATGCCTCAAGGTCCTGAACCATCCTGTCAGGGATTTCCCTTTTCGAAACGCCTTTCTTAAGTAAAAGGTCAAGGTGTTCCCTCAGCTTGTCCGGGGAAATCTTCATTTCCATTGCCATTGGAATAATCACCCTCCTGTATCTTCTTGTAACCCAGTAAAGAGCCTGGCCCTGCACCGCCCTTAGCATCTTGCTCTTTGCCTTTGAGCCAATCTCTCTCCAAAGAACCCTTCGCCCAAGCGCTTCGGGAATAGCCATGTCAATCAATAAGAAAAGGCGCTTTCCGGGCTTTTAACCCTTTCGCCGCCCAGAGCTTTGCCTATAAAGCCTGATTTGCCCACTGTCATTCTGGCGCTGATTTTGGGCTTCCTTCTACTTAACCAGCTTAAAGCGGGGAATATCCTTGAGAGGCCTTTCCAGCCAAATATTCAAATCTCTCACAAAAACGAGGTTTTTGTTAGCTGCTTCTTGATAAATAACACCTAATTTATCAGTAGCTTCTTGAGTCCCTAACGCTATAACCTTGACTAAATGTTCTGGGTTTTTGTAGTGAGAATATATTCCGCCTACTTTAACCTGTGTTTTTGCCATCTCTAATTCCTTCTCAATAATCAGATGACTTTTGTGGGGCATATATTCACAGTAAATAAAATTACAAAAAGATTAATAAAGTATGAAATCCGCCTACAAAGTTAATTTTTTGCCTGTAAATCTGGCTTTCGGTTCTTGTGCGATGCCATGCGAAAGGCAATCCCTCTGCTAACAGCCCTTTCCGCCTTTTCTCTTCATTGCCTTTCCCATTTCCGACAGGAATGCAACAAGGGCTTTTGCCTCTTTTTCCGAAAGAAGCGCCCTCGAGCAAAGCGCCCTAAAGGACGCCCTCACCGCCTTTTTGTCGTCAATGGATGAAAGCATTTCAAGGTCTTTTTCAAACGCTTTGAGCAAAAGCTTTTTGGTTGCGGGCTTTGTATCCTCAAAACCCTTGCCTTTCCCGCTCCCGGCAAAAAGCGCGTAAAGCATTGTGCAGACAGCATGGCTCAAATTCAGTGTCGGGTATTTTTCACTCGCAGGAATTGTCGCAACAAAATCGCATTCCGCAATCTCTTCATTGGCAAGGCCGCTTGGCTCTGGTCCAAAAACAAGCGCAATTCTTGCATTGCTCTTGCCGAAAGCCCTGGCAATTTCTTCAGGCGCCATTGCATTTCTTTTGCCCCCCTTTTTTGCGGAAGTGGCAATAACATAAGAGCAATCCTTGACAGCTTCGGAAATGCTCCCGAATTCCTTTGCCTTAAGCAGGATTTCTTTTCCGTGCATTGCCCTGCTCTTTGCCTTGCCGGATTTCCAGTCGCATTCAGGCCTTACAAACGCAAGCTCCCTGCAGCCAAAATTTGCACAGGCCCTTGCCGCAAGCCCAACATTTTCCTCATAAACAGGCCTAACCAAAACAACTTTTGCGTTCATTGCAATAAGCGCCTTTTTTTATCTTTTTCCCGCGCCAGCCATGCTGCGCGTTTCAATTCTTCGCATTCGCCTTTCATTTGCGCTGAGAGCCTTTCTGAGCCTAGCTTCATTTTCAGCGATTTGCCTTTTCATTGGCCCGAATGTTTGCGGCATCAATTTCGGGGCATCTCTTTCCAATCTGGCCAATTTAATCCTGCCTCGCAATTCTTTTATCTGCGCCCCGAGCTTTCGCTTCATTCTCCACCTGAACCAGGCGCGCCTTGCAGCGAATCTTGCCCTTCCCCAAATGTTTCCCGGTCTCATTTGCCTGCCACCGCTTTCATTTCTGCCGTTTGCTTTTTTTGCTTCACCAAAACCTTAATATATTCCGCTTTATTTATTACTACTGTTTATGCCTAAAAGGTTTTTGATTGCTTTTGCCCTGCTGCTTTTCCTCAGCCAGGCACTTGCCATCAGCGCACAGGACGCAATAAATTTTGCAACGCAGCAGAACAATTTCCTTTACTCTGGCGAAACCACGGAAATTTATCCAAACGTAAGAATAGCCGACAAAGCCAAGGACTACTGGGTCATAACTGTCTTAAGCGGCGACACCCTAAGCGGCTTCATTCCGGTTTACGACAAAACCGCCGCCTTGCCGGATTCCGCAATATCAAAGCGCAACCTCATAAAAACAGCGTACGTGCTGCGCTATGAAAAACAGATTAATGAAACAAGCAGCAAGCAAAGCCTGTGGCTTTTCGATGCCGCAAACGCAAAATTCTTCTCAGACCTTGCGCAGGACCTCAAAAACGAAAAGGTTGACCTCACAACAATAAAAACAAGCCTGGCCGGCTACTCCGATTTGCAGGATGATACTGACAGCCTTTCAGGGCAGCTTGACGAAATGAAGCCTCTTGCGGAACAGGCAGGCCAGGATATTGCCGAAGCAATGGCCTTTGAAGCCGAATTTTCTTCAAAGCCTGACACAAACTCACTCAATGCTTTCCAGAAAAAATTCCAAAACGCCTTTGACGCAATAGCAGAGCTTGAAACCGCAAGGGCAAGATACCTCGCCGAACTTGACAGCCTAAGGCAGCAAATAGCGCTGATTAACCTGCCGCTTGAGACAAAACAGGGCCTGAACAGCCTTGCCAACATCCCAAGCAGCCTGCAGCAATTCAGCTCAAAGGCCACAACCTCCATTGACCTTGAGGAAAAAATAAAACAGGTCTTCAACGGGGCCTCGGCAAACGTTGACGGCCTGGTGCTTGGGCTTTCAACAAGGGAAAAAAGAAACAATGCAATGCAGGCCCTTTATGGGATGGATGAGGAGATTTTGGACAAGACAGGCGAGGGAAGCCTTGACCAGCTCATGGCCCTGCTTTCCGACGAGGCCTATGTTTACGCCTGGAAAAACCAAGCCGACCTTGCAAACGCAAAAGCAGACTGGGAAAAGGCAAAGGCCTTCTATGAAGCCGGCTCATTTGAACAGGCCGAGCAAAACGCGGCAAGCGCAAAAAAATATGCACTCAATGTTTACGCGGAAGGAATTAAGGAATCAGAGCCCGTTGTCCAGACAGACCTGCTTTTCACAGGCGTTGTGTTGCTGATAATAGCGGTCATAATCATTTATGCCCTGAAAAACAGGAAAAAGTTTTCAGGCCTTGTGAGCGGAAGCGAGGAAGAGGTTGAAGTGCATGGCTGGAACGAATAATGTGATTGCCCTTCTTGCCCTGCTGCTGTTCTGCTCAACTGCAAGCGCAGGGCTGCTTGCCAGCATTTCTCCAAATGAACCAGGCCAGCAGGCAACCCTGCTTTACCCTGGCGAAACAGGCTTCTATAAAGTTGACATTTTCAACGATTCAACCGACGCGGCAAAAAAAGTCCTCGTCAAGGTCTCGGCCTCCGAGGGCCTGAAAATAATTGACGCAGGCGTTGAAAAAAGCGTGTTTGCAACTGAAATAGCGTCAATCGAGCCTCAGGAAAAGGCCACAATGCTGGTTGCCCTAAAGCCTGCGGAAGCCGACGCAAACAAGCTGTTTGTTTACGTTGACTATGGCGTTGGGGCATACACAAACATGAGCGCAACCTATGTGAGCGTGCGGGAAAGCCCGCTTGCGGTTTCCTCAGGCGTTTCAAAGGCTTTGCTTGGCACTGGCGAAGAAGGCTCAATTTCGCTTTCAATGAAAAACAACAGCAAGGAGCCTGTGCGCAACATAAAAGCCGAGCTTCTTGCCTTTGAAGGAATTGAAAGCAAGGCAGACCCTGTTTTTGTCGCCGAGCTTGCGCCGGGCGAAAGCTATGAGGCAAAAGCCTTTGCCTTCAGGCCGGACCCGGAGGCCACGGGAAAAAAGTCCCTTGTGATGCAAATTAGCTTCGAGGACTCTTTGGGAAAACACTTGCTTGAAAAAAATTTATCCATAGAAATCCGGGGAAATCAGCCAATCATTCTCCTGATAGCCGCAATAATAATCCTCCTGGTTGCCGTGGCAATATTTTCACGGTTTCGCGGGGCAAAAAAACAAGCGGAAGAAACAAAAGGCAAAAAATAAAAAGCCGGTGCGCTTCAGGCAAAAATTTCGACAAGGTCCCTGTTTTTCAGTTCGTAGTCCTTTGAAACCCGCTGTCCCGCATACGTTGTGGAGCCCCAAACGCGCGCAAAACGAAGGTTTTTTTCAAAGTCCTTGTGCAGGTATCTTGCCGCGTCTTTTACAGTTGAATGCAATGGCAGGCCAAGCGGCATGTCAAAATTGGCCTTTGTGCCCGGCTTTTTGGTGAAAACAAGAATTTTGTCAAGCAACCTGAAAATGCGCTCCTTGAGATTCTCCAAATCCTGTTCCTGAAAGGCATTCACGCTCAAGGAGTTTTTGAAAATCTTGTCAGCCTCTTTCCTGTTAAGCGAAATCCCGCTTGCCAAAAGCTCTTTTTCAACAATCTTTTCGCCTTCCCCGCCAATGGAAACAACGATTATTGCATCGGCATTCCTTGCAATCGACAAAACCTGCGGGCCATCAGCCTTTCCAGCGCTGCTTCCCTCTACAATCGCCGGCAATTCAACAAGCTGAATCATGCCGCCAAAATAATCCATCATTCCAATGACAGGCTCCTTTGTCGTAAAAGGATAGCTTGCAACCTTTGTGCCAACGCCTGTGAGCAGGTTCAGTAACGTGCTCTTGCCGCTGTTAGGCAGGCCGACAAGCACTATCTGCCCAATGCCCTCTTTTTTCACGGCAAAGCTCTTGGTGCTCCCCCCCTTTTTGCTGTCATGCGCCTTCTTTTTCTCAATCTCCTGGCGCAGCAACGAAAGTTTCTTGCTTATGTCCCTCCTTAGGTTCTCGCCGCCCTTGTGTGACGGCGCAGCACTCTGCATTTTCTGCAGTGCAATAAACTTTGCCTCAGGCGAAACAGCACTGTCATACTCATTCTTTGCATTTCCATACTCAACGGAAACATTTGTAGGCATAAGAACCCATTATCCTGAACAGGATTAAAACTATTTGCTTTGCCGCTTTCCCGCCCTGAACACAACCAGCTCTTCAAAAAAAACTCGTTTTCTCGCAACAACCCTCGCCTCAAAACCATTTTTTTCCAAAGCATTTGCCGTTTCCTTTTCGCCATTGAGGCTGCTTTGCAGGAAAAAACACGCCCCGTTTTTCTTCAAATGTTTCGGGAATTCCGCCAGGAATTTGTCCAAAATTTCCCTTCCTTTTTTGCCGCCATCCAAATCAACAAACCGTTTTCCCTTGGAGGGCACGTAAGGCGGATTGAAGACAATGACATCAAACCTTTCTCCCTGTTTCACGCAATCAAAAAGGCTGCTTTGCCTGAACTCAAACCTATCCGAAAAGCCTGCCTTTTCGGCATTTTCTTCCGCGTTTTTCAGCGCGTTTTCATTCACATCAGTGCACACAACATGCGCCGCGCCCTTTGCCGCCGCGCTTATTCCCTGGATGCCTGAGCCTGTTCCAAGGTCAAGCACTGAACAGCCCTTTGCAATTTCAACATTTTCCGCAAGAAGAAAGCTGTCCTCGCTTGGCTCATAAACTTTTGGAAAAACCGAGAGCTTCAAGCCGTTCAGAAAAAAGAATTGTATTGAATCCGCGTTTTTCGGCAAGTGGCGGCCTCAGCAAAAATCAAGCCCGCTGTTTATTGTGCAGACAGCAGTAAGCGCCTGTTCCAGCGGAACCTCGTACTGGCAGTTCACCAGAACAACAGGCGTGGTCTTTATGCCAGCCTTTTGTGCAATTGCCTGCGAAAGCACAATCTTTTGGTCAACAGTGTAAAGGCATTCGCTCATGATTATGCCGTCGTATATTGCCGCGTCCCTTGTCGCCTTCTCGAGCTCTTCGCCGTTGATGAAAACATTGTAGTGGTTGCTGTCAGCGCACGCCAAAAGCCCGTTTATGTCAGTTGGCTCGGCTGCATTGAAATCAAACCCGCAGTACGTGGAATACAGTTCCCTTTCAAGCCTGTTAAAGTACTTTGTTCCAAAAGCGTCGTTTGCGCAAATGAGGTATTTTCCCGCGCCCTGGATGTTTTCCCGCACAATCTCCGGATTGCCACCGAACAGTTCCAGGTATTTGTTTTCCATGAACTGGCTGTATGTGGGGAGATAATTGTACTTGAACGAAACATTTATGTCCTTGTTGCTTTCAAGCAGGTCCCTAAAATTTTCAAAGCTCCTGCTGTATTCGATTGTGTTCGGGTCATAAGGGTCGGCAAAATACTGCACAACAAAATTGGTTTCGTTGCCGCATGCCTCGCCCAAAAGAAGCTTTGCCCGCTTTGCCTCTTCAACGCCCTCAAGGTCCATTTCCGGAAACATAAAAATGCCTTCTTCGTACTTGCCGTCGCCCTGGCTTACATAATAGTGCAGCACGTCCTTTAATGGCGCAGAGCCGCTTTTTGTCTTTACAACTATGCTGTCCGAAATGCTTTTTTCTTCAATTATAAAAGCCGGCAGTTTTTCTATGCCCATTGACTGAATCAGGCCCTGCCCGTCGGAAGAGCTTTCCTCAAAAACATTTATCTCATAGCTTATGCCGTTTGCCTTGAACAGGTTCTCCAAAGAACTGCCTACCTCACAGGCAGGGCACCTGTCGCTTCTCACAACAATCATTTTCAGCAAGGCATTCCCGCTCTGCTTGTTCCAAAAATCGTCAACGCTGGCATTATTGGGCGCCATGATAACGGCGGCAAGAACCGCAACAATTACGATGCACACTACACCTGCAACAACAGCCGGGTTTTTCTCCAAAAACCCAAGAATTCCATGCCTTGCCTTCTTTCCGCCCGCTTCCCCTGCCTTTTGCGGCTTTGCCTCAGCCTTTTTTTCTGTTGAAAAAAAGCCTGGGGAAAACTTGCCTTCGGCAACAGCCTCTTTTTCAGCCTTTTTCACGGCCACAGCAGCATTGGCTTCTTCAGCAGGCTTTTTTCCCGCCTTTTTTTTCCCGACCAAATTCTTCACCCCAAAAAAGCAATCATGCCTAAAAGGCGCCAGAATAAATTTACCACTGGTAATTCTTAATAAACTTTTGCTTTGCTTAGGCTCCGGCAAAAACAATTAAAAAAGCAAGCCACGCAGGTTATTATGGGGAGAATAGCAATGTTTGAAACGGTTTTTTTGGCAGTCCTTGTTTTGGCCCTTTTGCTGGGAAACGTTTTCCTCAGCATTATCAATCCGAAAAGAGCCAGGCGAATGCCGGAAGGGGAAATGCCGAGGCTGGATGCCCTTGCAGGGCAGGCTTTTTTCCAACAGGCTGTTTCGGGGCAAAGTGCTTTTGAAAGCCGGGCTTTGGCGCAGCCGCCTGTTTTGGAGCAAAGCTTTCCTGCTTTTGAAACAAAATCTTCTTTTGAAGAGGATGCGGAAAGGGAGCGTATTGATTACCTAAACAGGAGAATGGCAAGGCTTGAACAGCTTTTGCTCAAAATAAACGGCTCAAAGCCACTTGCCGAAAAAATAAACGGCTCAACGCTTTCCCAAAAACTCGGTGATCTGGACGAATTCAGGCAAAACACAAGGCTTGAAATTGCGGCCTTAAAGCAAAGGCTTGACAAGGTGCAGCCTGTGGAACGCAGGTCAAAAGGCAATGTTCCGGAAATAAGCGATGAAAAACTGCGTGACCTTGTTTTCAGGGCCTCTCATTGAAGCCTTTTTTCTGCGGAAAACCTTAGAGCTGCTTTAGCATCTCTTACGGTTTCTGAACCTTATAGGTTCAGAAAAAGCCTTGGGAAAGAAAACCTTTTTTTCCCCAAAAAGCGCCTTTCAAGGCACTGCTATTGCCGCAACGCAAACAATCGGAACTATTTTCCGGCACTGCGGGCAAAGCCAAGGATGTCCTGCTTTTTTATTGCAGCCCTGGTCTTGCCTGCCCTGAACAGGAAAAGATATATGGCTCCAAGCACCGCAGCGTATCCGTGGATTAAAAAGTCAACGGGAACCAAGGAAGCAAGGCCCTTGCTCTCGGCAAACTCGCTGATTTCGGCGTCAACATTGCCCTTTTCAACTGCGATTTCCCCGCTTTTTTGCGCATTCCCTGCCCTAATCGCATTATCCAAAGCAACCCCAAGCTCGGTGCTTTCCCTTGCAAGCTCCATTTCCTGGCTCTGCACCGCAAAGCTTGACGCCTGAAACGCGGCAAAAAACAAAACCGCAACAATGGCAAGTGCCACAAGCGACTTTCTGATGTTCAGGATAAGGGCGCTTGCCATAATCCCTGAAGAACCGGCGCTTGCCCCAACCAAGGCGGCAAAAGGGTTAAGCAGCACAAAAAAGGCAACGGTCAGCGCGCCGCAAAAAACAAAAATTCCCAGAACATCGCGCGAAGAAAGCGCAGTTTCAACAATTGAGCCAAAAACCAGCAGTGAAAGGACATTGACGGCAAGATGCCAAACGCTTATATGCGCAAGCATGTAGGAAAAAAAGTTCCAGGGCTGGAACACGCTGAAAGATTGCTGCAAAAGCAGCTGCTTTCCGATAAAAAGGCTTCCCTGCGAAAGCCAAAAATAGGAAACAAGCAAAAGCAAGGCAAGAAAAAGAGTTGCCTTGAACCGCTTTGCAAAAGAAAAAGCCTTTCCGAAAAAAATGCTAAGCATTGTGCCGCCCCTTCATGCCCCAGCTTCCCCAATCCCTTCTTTTTCCCCTGTCTTCCGAAGAATCCCTCGCGCTTTTCGCAACAACGCTTGCCGCGCCGACAACAGGGTTGAGGTCATCGCCCTTCACCTGAAACGAAACGCCTTTTGCACAGCCCTTTAACGGAGAGCCGTCAACAATTGTTTCCGCCTTGGCGATTCCGCCGAAGAAACCGTGCAATGCATTGATTGCATTTGCCTCAATGCGGTTGAGGCTTATCCCCTTTTCGTGCAGCTCGGAAAGCTCTTTTGAGGAAACGCTGAACACCCCGATTGCCAGCGCCTTTTCTTCCACAATCCTTCTTTTTGCCTCAATGTCTTTTACCTTCTTGCTGTCCCTGAGCTCCCGCATGCTCTGCGGTTCCGCAAGCACAGCCGCTATCACAAAAGGCCCAAAGCCCTCGCCCCTTCCTGTTTCATCAATGCCAAGCACAAGCCCTTTTCCCAAATCAACGCCTTCAAGGATTTCCAGCTTTATCCTTTCACAATCGGGTCCCTGAATGAGAAGCTTTCCGCTTGAGTAAAGGGTCAGCACGCTGCTGCCTGACCTGCAGCGCATTTCCTCATGCGCCCCCGGCCTTAATTGTTCAAATTTTTCAAGAAAAAGCTTCAAAGCCTTGTTTTCCGTTTCTGAAAAATTCAGCACGCATTGCATAAAAAGAAAAACGGCTTTGCCGAATTTAAATCTTGTGGCGCATAAAACATATTTATTGCCACTTTGCGGAGCATTTTTTCCCAAGGCTTTTTTCGGAAAAAAGGCTTTTCAAATTTTCTGCCTTTTCAGGCGCTCCATGCAAAACCTTGCAAGCAGGAACTCAACAGTGCTTTCCGCGCCCTGGTTAAGGTTAACCTCTTTCGGGGTCAGGCCGTCAAAGCAGGCACCGGTCTTCTTGTCATAAACCGCGGCTCCAAGGCTGTTTCCGCCGAAAAACCAGTTGAAGCATATGCCCGCAACCCTTTTGTAGTCGTCGTCGCTTGCCGCAAAGAACCCGGCTGTCGCCGCCTGCACCATGGCTGCCGCCTCAATAGGCTGCTGGTCAAACAAGGCCTTTTGCCCGCCTTTTGGATACCAACCGTCCTGGCCCACAGGCTCAAACATTTCCCCCCCGGCGGTTTTTTCCGCAAGGAAAGAAAAGCTCTTTTCGGCAATGCCCAAAAAGCGATTTTCGCCGGTTACCTGAAAGGCCGCAAACATTGCATGCGGCAATCTTGCGTTGTCATAGGTAAGAATGTCCTCAAACCACGGCCATTCGCCGGAACTTTGTTTTTCAAAAATGCCCGCCATTCTTCCGGCAAGAATCTCCACGGCCTCAAGGAAAGCCCTGTTTTCCGGCTCCGCCTTTGCAGCCTCGCAGAGCCCAAGCAAGGCAAAAGCAATTGGCCTTGGGTCTGCCAAGTTGCAGGCCTGCGGCATCGTTTTTTCAAGCATTTTTTTTGCATTAATCCGCTGGTTTTCGTCAAGCCAGCTGTTCATAGCCCTTCCGCAGGCCCAGACAGCCCTGCCAAAGCAGTCAGGGCTTCCCTCTTCATCGCCAAAGTGCCTGTCAAACAAAAGCGTGTTCCTGAACCAGCCGTTCGGCAGCTGCATATGGCCCAGAAAAGAAAGGTATTTGATGCATTCAGCCCGCAGCCTCTCCTTTTTGAACAGCTCGCCGAAATCAAGCAATGCAACCAATGCGCGTGCGTTATCATCAACAGTGTAGCCGCTTTCAAGCAACGGCACGCCGTGAATCGCGTGCTGCCTCAAGCCAATGCCGTCGGAAAGAAGTTCCAAATGCGCCAGGCTCACCGGCCCTAGGCTTAGCTCCTGAATAAGTTCTTTTTCTTCAATCACGCTATAGAACTAAGCGCATTAAATCAATTTAAACCTTTTCCCTGCCGCTCTTTTTGCCAAAATGCATCCAGGTTTTTTTCAGCGCATAGCCCGCAAGCACCGCGGCGAACAGCAGCACGCTGTCGGACGCGAAGTCAACCGCGCTGTATGCAACGCTGCTATGCGAGTTTGTGAACCAATAGGCCACGTTGTGGACTGCCACAGCAACAAATACAGTGGCAACAAGCTTGAGCCATTCAACGCGCTTCAGGTTTTTTCCGAACAACAGCGCGAGAACCAGTATTGCAACATGCATGGTTTCATGAAAAACCCAGTTGAAGAAAACCGCGTCAGGCGGGAAAAGATAAGCGTTGAAGTTTGTCACTCGGCCTGCTCCGTAAATCACAAAGAAAGCGGCGCACTTTATCCAAATCAAAACCTGCAGCGCAACGTAAACAATGGCAACCTTAAGATTGCCGTTCTCAAGCACCATGCTCGAATGAAAAAGAAAAACCGAAATTAATTTAAATAAGGCTCAGGGTTGAGTTAGCAGCCACAGCCTACCTTACTTGAATGACTTGTACCATCTTTCGTATTCTTTGTGGCTTTTAAAGCAGTGCAGGATGTAGACTGTTTCTTCATCTTTTTGAAAAACCATTCTTGCCTGCATTGTCACTTCCTCTACATTGAACGGCAGCCCGAAACGCAGATGCCTTGTTTGCGGAATTTGGGAAATTTTCTCCGCGTGCTTTATGAACAATTCTTGCAGGCTCTTGTCCATCTTATCCAGTTCTGTTTCGGCCTTTTCGGAAAACTCAACCAGCATTGAATCACAGCCCGTACTTTTTCTTTATTCGGGCAAGGCTTTTTGTCTTTACCTTTCCTTCTCTTATTTCCTGCATTTCCAATCCAATGCCCTTGTTCACAAGCCTTGCTTCCTCTTCTTCAATCATTCTTTCGTACGAAAGCAAAGCCTGCCTTATGACTTCTGTCTGGTTTCCTGCATAGCCTTTTTCAATGGCCTTTTTCAAAATTGCCTCGTATGGAACACCAAGGTCTACATTCATAAAAACCACTATATCTTATGATGCACAATAAACAATATAAACAATATGCATTGAACAATCATTAAAAAGGCGGCTCAGGGTTGAGTTTGTCCTCATTCCTTGCGGTCAGAAGGTGTTAACCTCATCATTGCCTACAGTATCGTGTGGTGTTAATGCCTTAAAATTAACGGTTTTAGGCGCCCTATTCTTGAAAATGCTGTTACCATAATCGCCTAAGAATCGATTGTAGAAGATAATTGCTTTAATTATAGTAAAAACAAATTCTTTATTTCCAGAGCCATCCTAATAATCCTTTGCTATTCTTTTCTGCCTGTGCCAATTGTTGCAGTCTGTTTTGCTCTTGTTCTATGTTTTGTATCTGTTCCTGCATTGTTGCCTTTACTGGTTCATCACAACTGCATTGTTCCTTTAACTGTTTCAACGTTTGTACTCTTTCCCGGTTTACGTTTACTTCTTGTTCAATTTCGCCAGCTGCTTCTTCATCTCCGCCGAACAAAAATCGCATGACCCAGTTTCTTTCCTGTATCTTTTCCTCTGTCCTTATTGTTGCTTGAACCGAGTTATTGAAATCTCTTGCAATTTCCCCGACTTGGGGACCAATTCCTCCAACAAGGTCCTCCATAGCGAGCAGGGTGTGAACTGCTAACCTCACCCGATTTTGGTTTTGATAAATATTTTGCTGGTCTGCCCCAAGCCCCTGAAGCTCTTGGTTCATTTTCTGTTGCCTTTGCTGTATCATCTGGCCCAATTCTGCCGAATCGCTGGCTCTCACTTGTTCTCTTTGTTGAATTGTTATTGTTTGTTCATAGCCATTGTTTTGTGTTTCCTGTTGTATTTGTTGCCCTTGGTCAGTTCCCTGGCCGGGCTGGTTCACGTCAGCACCAATTCCTTTTTGTCCATTATTGGATATGCCCTGGCTTTCTGCAAAAACGCAAGTGCTTCCAGCAAATAGCACAACCAGCACTAACAAGATAACACTAATCGTTTTTTTCATTCATTTCACTCATTGCCCTATCGCCTGTGATAATATAGCGTTTCATCCCTTTTAAATGTTATATATCCATTTGCCTTACACTTTGAACGGGCTGAAGTTTGTTTTGTAGTCGTAATAATCAATTTTTTCTTCTCTTTTGAGGAATTTTACCACTTTGTATGTGATTGGCGTGAAGGCAACCTCGATTCCCACTTTGAAAACATAGTTTGAGGCAACAAGCGCATAGAATGTTCCGAGCGGTATTGAGCCGTAAAAGGCAATTGTCGCAAAAAGCGCCGTGTCAATGCCTTCGCCCACAATTGTTGAGCCAATTGTCCTTGCCCAGAGCATTTTTCCCCCGGTAAGTATCTTCATTTTGGCCAGCACAAAGCTGTTTGAGAATTCGCCCGCAAAGTATGCAATGAGCGAGGCAAGGACTATCCTTGGAACAGTTCCGAGAATGGCGTCGTAAGCGGCCTGGTTTTCCCAGCCTTCTGCGGCGGGCAAAAAACCGACAACGGCAAAAACGGCGGCCATTAACAATGCCGAAAAGAAGCCGATCCAGATAACTTTTCTTGCTTTGCCGTAGCCGTAGACCTCTGTGAGGATGTCGCCAAAGATGTATGACAGCGGGAACAAAAGCGTTCCGCCGTCAAAAACAAGAACACCAAGGTCGACTATTTTTGTTGAAGCCGTGTTTGAAATAAGCAGGACTGCAACAAACAAACCGGTTATAATCGCGAAAAATCTTGTTTCGGATCGGGATTTTTCCTCTTTTTCCACTGAATCGCCTCGATTTTTCAGGGTGCATGTCCGGCATTTCCAAAGATGCTTTGGCCATGCGGGCTTTGCAGCCCTTTCTTTTTTTTTTTATCGCAGCAAGTGCGGCGCAAACAGCAGCAGTATTCCCAAAATTAACAGTACTATTCCGCCTATGGCCTTGCAGTACTTGGCGTATTTTTCGCCGTATTTGCTGTTTATTGCAAATGCCGCAAGGCTGAATATTATAAGGTCGTCAAGCATGAAGAAAAACAGGTAAAGCAGGATATAGAGGTATTGTTCTATTGTAGGAATGTTGCTTATTGCAAGTATCTGCGTGAATACTGCCGGAATGGCTGCAGAGCACACGAATTCCACGGAGTTCACCAAAAAGGCCAGGGCAAAGACCCCGAAAAACACGGCCAGTGAAAGAGGCTGTGCCACTATCCTTTGTATCCTGCCCATTGTTTTCCTGTTTGATTCCTCATCGCCTACTTTGCATGCCAGTTCGCCTTTTGTGGTGAGGTATTCTTTGAGGCTTAGTATTCCTCCGCCGAGGGCGACAAGTCCGATTATGATTGTCACCGGCTGTATGTAGCCGAGCAATAGGAAGGCGTTGAGCCAGGCTGTCATGAAAAGGAAGTATAGTACTGCGGATGACAGCAGGAATGACCCGACAATGAGCCAGGTTTTTTTCCTGTCTTCCAGGTCAATGAGCAATGCAATGAGGTAAACCAGTACCCACATTGCGCAGGGGTTAAAGCCGTCAACAAGGCCAAGCACTATTGCAAGAACAGGGAGCGAGAAGGACATGAGGTCTGTTCTTCCGAGGAATGGCAAGTCAAACTCGGTGAATCCTGTGGCTACTTCTTGGGTGGGCTGTGATTGGCCTTTTGCTGCGCAGGCCTTCCTGCACTCGTCTATAGCAACCAGTATCTCTTCTTTTGAATGTACTCCGACAAGAGGCGTTTTTCCCACAAAAGTCGTGGGCGTCCCCAAACGGGATGTGTCCAAGCCTGCTTTGACGGCCATCTGGTAAAACAGCTTTGCGCCTTCCTGCGTTGAGGCGTCGTGGAAATAGAACGGTATGTCCGGGTTTTCCTGCTGCAATTCAAGAATGATCGGCTTTTGTTCTGCGCAGTGCGGGCAGGTCGGCAGGTAAAAATAGTTTATGGCCAATTCCTCTTGTGCCGGCGTTTCCTGCGGCTGTGCGGGAATTAAAAGGAATGTGCCGAGCAAAAGCAGTGCTATCAGCAGGCCGACATTGAATTTTGATTTTGAAAAATCCCGAACAGTTGAAACAATGCCCATGTTACAGCCCCAAAAGCTCTTTCAGTTTTTTTGAATCATAGCCTCTGACAAAATTTTCCCCTGCAAAAGTGACAGGAACCGTAATCTGGCCTGTTCTTTTGAACAATTCCTCGCTAATCTTTTTGTCCGTTGAAATGTCCCTTTCCTCAAAAGCAACCTTGTTTTTTTTCAGGAAAATCTTTACAACATAGCAGTAAGTGCAAGCCGGGCTGGTGTAAAGCACAACCTTCATTTTTCCCATTCTCCCCATTTTTGAACCGCGCACTGCATGCTTTCTTTGCCGCATTGCCGATTTGCCCCTGTTGCCGAAGATATGTTTGTGGGTGAGGATTAAAATCTTATTGATTGCCTTGTATTAACGTGGTTTTTGTTGAAGGCAATGCTTTTGATTGGCCTGGTTTTGCTGCTCCTGCTTTCAGGCTGCACTTACTGGTCTGCCTACGCAAGGGTTGACCATTCTGACCCTGTGATACAGCTTGCTGAAAAACAATGCGGCATTGACAAGGCTGATTCTGAAAGCAATGATTGCTATGTTGCAATTGCCCTTGAAAACAAAAAACCCGAAGTTTGCCTGCTGGCAAACCCTTCAATCGACGACTGGTGCATCCAGGACTATTACGAAAAAAGGGGGTCAATTGCCGCTTGTGATGAAATAAGAGATGCCAAGCCTGGCAGTATTGTCGGCTGCCTTGAACACTATGGCATGAAAGACGGCGCTGACTGCAATTCTTTTTCATATGAAGAATGCCCTTCGCAGTGCGTTGTCTGCCCTCCATGCGCGTGGTGCAGTTCAATCGCCTGCCGAAGCGAGGCATTCTGCAATGGCATTGGCTTTGACAAAAGCGGGTATGAAGAAATCAAAAAAAGGCTTGAGGGCTAAATAGAAAGCGCTTTTTTTGGTTGTGTTTCAGGCAAATTCTTTCCTGAGCTTTTCAAAGTTTCCTTCTTTTATTGCAAGCCTTGCCTGTTTCACAATGCCCTGCACCAGCGAAATGTTGTGGATTGACAAAAGCCTCAGGCCGTTTTCCTCTTTTGTCTTCAAAAGATGGTGCAAAAACGCCTTGCTGTGGTTCCTGCACACAAAGCAACCGCATTTTTCTTCTATTGGCGAAAAATCCTCCCTGAATTTTCCGCTTTCCAGGTTAATGCTGCCCTTCCAGGTCAATGCAGCCCTGTGCCTTGCAACCCTTGCCGGAAAACAACTGTCAAAAATGTCAACGCCCAATCCAATCGCTTTGATTATGTCACGCGGGCTTCCCACACCCATAAGGTAGCGCGGCTTTTCCTCGGGAAAAACGGAGTTTGCAATTTTTATCATTTCAAGCCTTTGCTTTGCGTTTTCACCAATGCACAGGCCGCCCAGGGCATTGCCGTCAAAATCAAGCATTGCAATTTCCTTTGAGCTTTTTTCCCTGAGCCTTTTGTCAAGGCCGCCCTGGCAAATGCCAAACAAGAGCTGTTTCCTGTTTTTGTGGCTTTCTTTGCATCTTTCCGCCCATCTTGCGGTCCGGTCCGCGCTCTCCAAGAGCCTCTGCTTTGTGCTCCCATGCAATGGCACATCGTCAAGGCACATTGCAACGTCGCTTCCAAGCGCGTTCTGAATTTCCATTGCCTTTTCAGGGCTTAGAAAGCTGGGGCTTTTGTCAAAAGGGTTTTTGAACTGCACGCCTTTTTCGCTGGCTTTTATGAGAAAGCTTTCGCTCAAGGTTTGGAAGCCACCGCTGTCGGTAAAAATGCCCTTGTTCCAGCCAATGAATTTGTGCATGCCGCCTGCCTTTTGCACAATGCCTGTGCCAGGCCTCTCTGAAAAAATATAGGCATTGCAGATAATGCATTCAGTGCCGGCTTCCACCAACTCTGTATTTGAAACAAGCTTCACCGAGCCCTTTGTGGCAACAGGCATGAAAAAAGGCGTTTCAAGGCAGCCGTGCCCTGTTTTCAAAAAGCCGGCCCTTGCCTTGCCCTGCTCCGCGCTCACCCTGAATGCTGAAACCACAAAAAAGCCTACTTTTTTCTTTCAAGAATGAATCCAATTGCGGTCCTGAGCTTGCTTCTCCCTGGCTCCCTGCCAAGGAAGCCGAGCTTTTCGTCAAAAACCCTGAACGCCTGGTTCTTGAGCTCTTCCGCCTTTTCCTCGCCGTACCTTATGCTTCCATATTCGTGCATCTTGCTTATGACAAACTTCACTTCAGCCTCGCTTTTTTCCTGCCTTTTCTTTTTCAGGATTGCCATTATTTTGCCCAAATCTTCCTCGTTTGCCTTTCTCAGCAGGTGCATCAGCATCAGCGTTCTCTTGCCCTCATAAATGTCATTGCCAACCTGCTTTTTCAGGCCTTCAAAATCCGATGTGATGTCAAGCAAGTCGTCCTTTATCTGGAAGCACCTTCCCAACGGAACGCCGAACTCAAACAATGCGCTCATCTGCTTTTCATCCAGCCCGGCTATTATGCCGCCAAGCCTCAGCGGCCCGCAAATAGTATAATATGTTGTTTTTCCGCCGATAACAAAAAACACGTCGTCGTCGCTCAAATCAAGCTTGTTTTCCTCTATCCATTTTATTTCAACGCTTTGCCCAAGCGTGGTGCGCATAAGCATATTGTTCATTTCGTCCATTACCCTGAACGTTTTTTTAGTGCCCAAAATTTTTTCGTTGTCCCTAAGCATTTTCCACATCAATATGTGCAATGCATCCCCTGCATTGATTGCCTGTGCCTCGCCAAAAACCCTTTGCAGGGACGGCTTGCCCCTTCTTTCGGGCGAACAGTCCTCCAAATCATCATGGATGAGAATCCAGTCTTCAGACGCCTGCATTGCCGCGCCCGTCAAAGCGGCTTTTTTCTGGTCAACACCCATTGCCTCGCAGACAAGCAGAATCAATGCGCCCCTGACATACTTGCCCTGCCTTTCAGGATAATCCGAAATGGTTTTCCAGAAAAAGGCATCCTCTTCCCTATAATCCTGAATCCTGTCCTGGGAATAAGCAGGCCTTGTCTTCCCGACAAGATATTTCTGGTATTCTTTCCAGATAATCGCCTTTTTCTCAGCCAAAACTTCCTTAAAGTCAAATTCCTTCAAGGCCAGCACCACACAGTACTTTAACGCTAATCGCCTTTTTATTGCTTTTGCAAAGCCTTTCTTTCTAAAGAAAGAAAGCCTTGGGAAAGAAAGGCAACGCTGCGCGTTGCAAAGCCTTTGGGCCTTTCTTTCTGATGAAAGAAAGCCTTGGGAAAGAAAGAAGCCTTTTGCCTGCGGGCAAAAGCCTTGGGAAAAAACCGCCTGATGGCGGAAGCCTTTTTTCTTACGCCCTGCGGGGTGCAAGCGAGAAAAAAGCCTTGGGGAAAATATGCCTGTTTGCGCAAAGCCTTTTTTTCCGCTTACAATTACACAAGTTCCAGCCTGAGGAAAAATTTAAATAAGGCAAATGCCCTTTCTTTAAAGAGGCGCATTGAATTGAAGTCCAAAGACAATATAGAGTACAATTTCCTGGCAGCACTTTACTTTTTGATAACTTTCTTATTGATTGGCTTTGCAATGGTCGCCATTGTCCAGGGCATAAAGCTCCAGTTCGGGGGCGAAACCCTGATTGGCTTCCTTTTCTACTTTGCCGCGCCGCTCCTGATTTTCGTAAGCTATCTAAGCTACCAGAAAGCGCACTACAAGCTCAACGTAATAGCCCTTGCGCGCAGTTAAGGCAAAGGAAAAAATTTAATACCCCGCTTTCCTTAATATTAAAACAACGTATTCCACCATTTTTAAATGGTGGTTTAGGGTGGAATACGTGTGTCAAAAACCACCGAACATGCCGCCGGTTTTAATCGGTGGTTTTTAACAGCTTAAAACAGATGCAGTGAAATTCCGGCTTCAGGTGAAGAAAAATGCTTTTGTTTGCGACAGGAAACAGGCACAAGTTTGACGAGGTTTCAAAAGTGCTTGCCGAATTTGGAATTGAACTTGGGCAGGAAAAAATGGATTTGGTGGAAATTCCCTCGGATTCGCTGGAAGAAATTGCATTGCACAAGGCAAAACAGGCCTTTGCAAAGCTCAAACAGCCTCTGATTGCTGAAGACACTGGCTTTTTTATGGAGGCCTACAAGGGCTTTCCCGGAACAAACCCCAAATGGGTCGTTGAAAGGATTGGCCTTGAAGGCATCCTCAAGCTTGCGTCCGGAAAAAGCAGGAAAGGCTACTTTCAGACCGTAATTTGCTTTATTGAAAGCCCGGAAAGTTATCGCTTCTTTGAAGGAAAAATGCACGGCAAACTTTCAAAAAAAATAATAAATCCAAATGCAGACACAATGCCTTACAACAAAATCTTTATTCCTGATGGCGACAAAAGGGTTCTTGCGGAAATGAGTGAAAAAGAAAAGCTTTCATTCCTGCAGAGAGCAATTGCAACCAGAAAGCTGGGCAAATGGCTAAAGGAAAAAGTGCATTAAACAAACAGCTTGGCAGCATACAGGCAAAGGCAATGCTTTAATTCTTTGCCAGCCCCTTCTTTATTATAAGCAATTACTTTTCCCGCGGGAGTCGGAAAGCCTTTCTTTCTAAAGAAAGAAAGCCTTGGGAAAGAAAGCTTTTTTTGCTTGGGCAAAAAAGCCTTGGGGAAAAAACCGACTCTTGGCGAAAAAGGGAAATGCGGGAGTCGGATAGCGGTCAATTCTGCCAGGCTTAGGACCTGGTGCCTTAGTGGCTTCGGAGGTTCGAATCCTCCCTCCCGCAAGCCTTTCTTTTGATAAAAAAATTGATTTTTTTTTAAGAAAAAAGCCTTTCAGAGCCAATTCTTTCCCTGAATTTTTCTGTTTCATTGTAAGGCAAAACTATCTCGCCAGTCTTCCAAATTTTTGGATGTAATCCATTTTCCATCAAAACAACAAAAATAAAGTCCCGCATTTTTTGGGCCATTGGATTTACTACCACGCATTTTTTTTCTCGCGAGCCTTTTATTCTTCCTCTGCTGTCAAAAAAAGCGCGGACAAAAAATTTCCTTTCTTGCACTGACCTTAAAAATCTAGTTGGGCTGCCATTTTTTGAAAGCATTTCTTTCATCGGACTTTTTGGGTCGAAAAAACCAAGCGGCAAATCTTCTCCATATTGGGATAATTCGTTGAATAATTTTATCAGATTCACGCTTGCAAACTCAACATAATAGTGTTTGCCGCGTTGTACTGCTTTTGCAGGCAATCCAAGTGATGAACTGATTGCACGGGCAAAAGTTTCTGCAAAAACACTGCTTTTAACACCCAAAACAACAACGCCCTGCTTTTGCTTATTCTTTAAAATATTTGCCGAAGCATTGCCAGTCATTGAACCCAATACATATGCAAAATCTTCCAATTTTCCTGAATTTATTTTCAGCGGTTTTGTGAACTTTGAATAGCCAGCGCTTTTCTTTGGAGAAATACTGTGCGGTAACGTTCTGCCCAAAATCCAATTTTTTACTCCCTTTCTTGAAACACCAATTGCTCTTTTCACAGCAGCATAAGAATGAGTTTCATTCCATACATCAATTGCTTTCCCTACTCTTTCAAAATCTTTAAATTGTTCCAATAAAGCTTTTCTCTGTGCCTCAGTTCGCATGCCAAGCCATGCATTTCTCCTCACCATTGCCTCCCGAACAGCAGCAAACTTCAATTGTTCTCCTGTTCCCGGAATCCTCAAAACAGGCCTATTTTTTTCCAGCATTACAAAAAAAAGAACCAATAAAATTAAAAAACCAAAGAATGAATTTACCTAATTTTTTTTGGAAACAATTCACTGTTTTTTAACAAATACAATGCAATAACTATCAGCACAAAGGTTTCTTTTTCGAAAAAAGAAACCTTTAGCAAAGAAAAACTTAATCCAGAAAAAAGAGCCTGATTCAAGGAAGGAAAAGGCTTATAATTGGGAAAAAACTATAATTGGCATTGGTTTGACCTTAATGTTTTTTTTTTTGCAGACACTGAAAAGGAGGTGAAAGCATGGGTGCAATAGTGCAGTCGCTTGAACTCTTCGTGATTACAATGCTTGCAGCAATAATGCTCATTATCCTTGCAGTGATTTTCTTTGGCATTACCCTTTGGGTAATCGGAGCGGCAAGCAAAATGTTCTTCGGTTCAACTCCTGACGCAAACTGGGCTGTCCTTTCGGCGGCATTGCTGTCATTGGGCGCGGTTCTCGCAGGGGCAATACAAAGCAGGGGATAAGCCTGTTTTTTTATTGAATCAGGGCGGGCAATGAATTGTCCGCCAACTTTTTCTTTTTTTTAATCCTTTGCGCTCGGCATTGGCTTTAAAAGAATTTTCTGCAACCTGTTATTTTGGTTTGAATGGAGTGCCAAAAGGCAAAAAACCTGAAAAAATGCAATTGCACTTATTCCGGCTGTGCCAGGAAAGGCATGTGCTGCGAATGCATAAGGTACCACTGGGAGCGCGGCGAATTGCCGGCATGCTTTTTCAGCAAAGAAGCAGAGGCTGGCTTTGACAGGAGCATTAAAGCCTTTGTTGAAGAAAACCGGCAATAGCCTATTTTTTGATCAGGCTGCCAATGCCAAACCCTTCGTGCGCTTCTTCTTTGCGCGCTTCGCTTCCAAACGCCCACTTTCCATCAGGGCCGTCTTTCTGCGCCGCTTTCATGGCCTGTTCAGTAATGTCATCGTCATAATTTGAAAAAGAAGGCACCATGATTTTCATTTTGCCATAAAGGCCTTTTTTCATGGGAATCCTGTCCCTGAATTTTACAACAAGGAAAGCCGCGGCAGCCGCAACAACAGCAATCAATAGCAATGCCTGCATTTCCATTCCGATGCCTGGAATTGAAAAAAATCCAGTGCCTGCCTGCATTTCCTGCTCGCTTTCCCTTGCCTCAAGCTGCTGCAAATAACCGTTGAGAGCATTTATTTTTGCGTCCCTTTCGCTTCCCTTTTCTTCAACTGCCGCCTCAAGGCTTGACAATGCCGATTCAACTTCCGCAATGCCTGCATTGAGTTCCGCCTTGTCTTCAGCGCCCAAAGCATTGGCAAGCCCGCCTTCCAGTTCGTTGAATTGCTCAACAAGGGAATTGACGCTTCCCCTGACGCTTGTTACCTGGTCCTGCAAATCCGCATTTCCTTCCGCGTCATAAATTTCAAAAAATTCCACGCTTTTCTCATCAGCTGCAGCGCCGTCAACTTCCAGCTTAAGAGTATGCGTGCCCTTTGCCAAAGGCGAAACAAGGAAATAAACCCTGTTGCTCACCGGCTCAGTATTTGAAAAAACCTTTGCCCTGTCAATATCGTCCTCTTCAAACTTTATTTTGCCGTTATAAGTGTAAAATGAGGCGATGTTGCTTCCGTTCAGCAAAACCTTTGCATCGTCAAAATCCACCGCGTTCGGCAGTGTGACCGAAAAGCTCCACACAGTGCTTGCAGGCACAGATTCCTGCACTTCAATCGAGGCAGCGCCGCAGCCTGCAGCCAAAAGCAGAACCAACAAGGCAAAAGCAACCCTTTTCATCACAACCAGTAAAACTAGTTTGTATTTACTATTTAAACATTTGCCCAAAAAAGTCTTTTATTGGTGGACGAGTGGTCTAGTGGCTATGACATCGCCTTCACAAAGCCTTTCTTTCTGATGAAAGAAAGCCTTGGGAAAGAAAGCTTTTCGCTTCGCGAAAAGAAGCCTTCGGCAAACCTTAGAGATGCTTTAGCATCTCTTACGGTTTCTGAACCTTATAGGTTCAGAAAAAGCCTTGGGAAAAAGCTTCGCAAAACAAAAGCCTTTTTTTCTTAGGCAAAAAAGCCTTGGGGAAAGCGCTTGAAAACGGCGAAGATCGGGAGTTCAATTCTCCCCTCGTCCATTTTTTTTAGAAGCAGTTCCAATAGGACTTTATGTCAAAAACGCAGAGGCTGTGACGCCCGCATCCCATGAAAGCCTTGGCCTTATTTTGACCATCCAGATTTTTTCGGTGTTGTCATCTATTATTAATGCAAAGCCCTTGCTTCTCGGCATTTCGCTGTAGTACCTGTCAAAATCCTGGTGCATGTAATTTGGGCGCAGTGCCCCAACTGCCTTTATGTCAGGCTCTGCGGTCATCCTGTGCGAAATGAACAAGTCGCACTGGCTTATCGCGTCAGGATGCAGTTTTTCCGGCCTTTGGGTTGCGAGCACAAGGCTCAGCCCAGGCTGCCTTCCAACCCTAACCCATTCAAGCAATACTGTCAGCGCAATGTTTTCCTCGTCTTTTGGCATGAACATGTGTGCCTCATCGATGAACATCCAGACAATTGGCATTGAGGACTCGCGCTTTTCTCCCTTGACAAGCTTCATTTCCTCTTCTTTCCTGAAAAGCATCCTGTCCTCAAAAAGCCTTTTTCCAAGCAATGCCACAATGATATCCTTTGTGCCCTCCATTCCAATTGCCTGCCTGTAGGCGCTCACATCTATTACCGTGATTTTCCCCGGCCTTACAATGTCCCTTATTTTTGTGCCCTGCTTTTCAATCAGGCCCCAGGATTCAGCGGCCCTAAGCCTGTTTATCACGGCCTGCTTTGTATTGGCATCAGCCTCATTGTTTTTTTTCACCATTGAAATGATGTCAGGAATGCCATAGTAGGTGCCGAGTGTTTCCTTGAGGTCTTCAATTGTACTTGAAAGAAGTACTGCGGCAGGCTCTGCCCAATCCATTTTGAATAGTGCCTGCCATTCGCTTGCCTCAAGCTCGGATGCCTTGAGCGTAAAAGCACCGTCAACAGGAATCTTGTTTTTTTCATAAAACTCAAGCTTTCCCTTTGGCACCATTACCTGAACGTCTGTTGCCTCCGGCTTTAAGTCCCACTCCGCAAGCTCTTCAAGGTTCTGCTTGTCCGGAATCTTGAGGCTCCAAAAAATTCCAACAGTGTCAATCACAATCACCGAAAGCCTTTGCTTTACTGCAGGAGAAACCCTGGCCATTTCCTCCAAAAGCACGGCTAAACTGTAGCTCTTCCCGCCTCCGCGCTTTCCGCAAATTAAAACAAGGTGGGGCTTTGCCAAATCAACAAGAATCTTGCTTCCAAGCACGGGCTTTTCGCCTGAAGACATCAAAACCTTGCCCAAATAGCCTGTGCCTTCCTTGCCGTATTTTGCAATGTCGCCAAGGCTCCGGCCAATGACATTCTCGCCCTGCCCAATCTCCTTTATAGCCATGCGTTAAACAAAAGGAATCGGAAAAATATAAAGCTATGCCTGCCCTTTTCACCTGATTTTTTTCAGGTCGCCGTTTAATACGACATCGACCATGGCTTCTATTTCATCCGCATAGGAAACTTCTTTTGGTATCGGGTTCAGCAGGAACACTTTTTTGTTGTTCACGTGGGCAAACCCTATTTCCATCAAAGTGTTTCCGCCAACGTAATTCTTGATGCCTTTCTTTTCAAAATTAAGCACAAGTATTGCATTGCTTCCAACAATTGCATCATAATACCACTTGATGAAGCCATATTCTTTTTTCACCGCGGCATGCTCTTTTTCAATCCTTTTCAAAAGTTCCGGCATTTTTCCCGCAGCCATCTCTTCGTAATAAGGGTGAATTATGCCTTCGTGCCCCAGGCAATTCAGCTGCCCTTTGTATTCGACCATTTCTTTTCGGAAAGAAGAGCTTCCGCAGACCACAATCCTCATTCAATTGCCCCCATTTCCTTCAGTTTCTCAACAACGGTTTCCAATGCAATCCCATGTATGAGGTTGTTGTAGCTTCCCTTTATCTTTTCAGCAAATGACGCGCTGTAGCTTGCTTCTGGGTCAAAGCCAAGTGCGTATGTCATGAAGCGATTGTCGGAATCAAGGTATGCGTTTATTTCTTCTTCGCTTAATTTTCTCATCCAAACATCTGTTTTTGAAACGTCTGAAAGTGTTTTGTTTTTGGCAAGGTCAATGAAGTGTGTTCCGGTGAAAAACCGGAATCTTTGCCCTGAAAGCCTTTTCAGCCTTTCAAAAGCCTCTTCCCTTGAGGCCGGCTTTTCAAGGATTTTGCCTTCAAAAAAGCCGATTGAATCAAACCCTATTACAATGCCTTCCCTGTGCCTTCCGGCAACAGCCTCTGCTTTTCTTCTGGCAAGCTCTTTCACAAGGGCTTCGGGGCCATTTGGCCTTCCGGCAAATTTTTCCTCTGCATTGCTTGCCTCTGCCTCAAAGCCAATGCCAAGCATTTTGAATGCCTTAATCCTGTAAGGCGAAGAAGTGGCAAGAATGATTTTCATGGTGAAGAATTTGAAGTTGAAAACCAATAAAAAGGCTTAGGCAAAGGCTTTTGTTTTGCAAATCAGGTTTTTCTTTTAGCACAGGTTTTCTTTTTCGCAAAAAAGAAAAAGTGTAAGGCAAAGGAGGAGGGCATCTAAGGGGGAGGTTTGCATTTGGCGAAGGAGGTGGGGGTTGGGAGTTAAGGAATTTGGATATTCCTTGCCAAATACAATACTTTCCTCCCTGATTGCAGTTTCCTTAAATGCCCTTCTTTGAATAAGCGGTTTAGTCTTTGCGACGCGGCGTTTTTTCCCTTATAGCCGAGTTCCGCTTTTATTTCCTCGGCTGTCGCCCTTCCGTTTGACTGGACCATGTGCATTATCATCTGGTCCTGTTCCGAAAGGATTGAGCTAGGCTCTAATGCCCCCATTTGCTGCAAGGGGGCTGTTTCTGTTGTTTTCATCTTGAACATTATCTGGTCAAACTGGTCATGAATCTCTGCAAGCAACTTGTTTGTTTTTTCGCGTTCTTCCGCGAGCTTGAACAACAGCACGGCCAAAAACATTGGCTCTTTGCAGTGCCTGCTAATCTCGTTCAAATCAAGGCTTAGTTCCGCAAACTTTGGGGAAATCTTCTTTAATTCTTCCGCGTCCCCAAAAAGCCCTTCAAGTTGCTTGAATGAATCATGATCAGGCATGATGTATCATGATAGTGTCATGACCTTTATATACTTTCCCTTTTTTGGAGCTTTGCACAAATAGGTTGCACAACTTTGGGTTTCGAACCCCTTATTTGTGCATGATACCTTCCTGCACATTAAGGGATTTACCGCTACCTTGCAAAGCTTTGCTTTGCGGGGCCTCACAAACCTGCTGGTTTGCAAGGTTTACTAGGTCTTTAGCCATTTTAAGGGTTTCGTTGGACTTGGGTGTAATTTATAGCTTGTCGTAAATGTTTTTTCTGTGGCCTATGCTTAGCAGGGTTACTTTTTTTTGGATGGTGTTTATTTGGGCTATTATTCTGTATTTGCCTATTCTTAGTTTGAATAGTTCTTGTCCGGAAAGGCGCTCAAAATACTGCGAGGGGTTTTGCCCGGTGGTTTCAAGCTTTTTCTTGATTCTCTCCCTCAGTGTGGCCTCTAATGTTTTGAACTCTCGGGCAAATGTTTCTGTTAGCAGTATTTCAAACAATCAGATGCCCCATTTCTTTTCAGCTTCTTTTAGGGAAAGAACCCTGTCATTCCGCATGTCTTCAAGGGATTTCTGAATCTGCAGAATTTCGGCTTCCTCAAGACCGTCTGGGTCTTTGGCGATATTTATGAGCCGCCTTATTATGTCAGAATAGCTTTCCCTGCTAAAATTCTTGAATCCATCCAGTTCATTTTTTAGCTTATTTTCAATCCTTAATGTTGTGGTTTCAGTAGACATATGTATACCTATGTATACAATAGTATATAAATTTTTGTGCAAAGCCCTTTTTTGGAACCACAATCCGTTCCTTCAAAATTAGTGTTTCAAACCCTTTTTTTTCTTATTATATAATATATATTGCCCTGTTGTGCCTATCTTGCACGCTTTTTTTGGCTCTTGCCCTGTTTTTCCTTGCCTTTTCCCTTTTTTCCCCAAACAACAACAAAACAAAAACAACAACAACACACCAAATGCATAGGTCAGAATACGGCTGAAAGGAAAAGCATTCCTTTTAGGGGCCTTTACAGCATTAAAACAGCCTTTTAACAAAGGCTGGCGAAAAAAGGAAAACTTTTTTTCCCAAGGCTTTTTTCCCAGCAGGAAAAAAGGCTTGCCTTTGGCATTTTCCCAAGGCTTTTTTTGCGGAAGCAAAAAAAGGCTTACTTTGACAAGGTTATTTCTATTGCCGAAACCTTCAGTAGGTTTCCTTCTTCGGTTTTGATTTCTTCGGTTGAGATGCCTATATTGTCTATCTTGCTTCCCATGACAAACTTGTTTTTGACTATTTCGGCAACGTCAACAGCCCTGCTTATTGCCCTGCCCCTTGCTTTTATTTGCACGACTTTTGCGCCCTGGTTAATCTGTGTTACAACTGCCAGAACATAGCACATTGTGCCCTTTTTTCCCACGAAAACAATGTTGTCTTCAGCCATCGAAAAGCACCTCCGCGCTGTTTTTTCCATGTTAAGGCAATGCCTGTATTAGACAAATATGCGCCTGTAATCTATTTATAAATATGTTTTGGTTTTTCGGCTTCTTTTTGCTCTTGCGCCGGGTGCCACAAAAACCCAGCAAAATATTGTAAACAAAAGGGCTCTTCTGGTCAATGGTTGCGCCCAGCGTCTCGTAAGAACCAATACACTTATTTTTATACCAAAAAGAAGATGGTTCTGTTATGGTTACTGGCGCTGAAACTTTGGGCAAAAATCTTTATTAAAGCACCGCATTAACCTGCTAAAACCAGTTTCAGTGTGCTTTAGCAAGGGTTGCTGAAAATATTATGTTGATTGGCCAGAGCTATATGTTATTGTTCCTGTGTAGGCTCCCGTCAGTTGTTGGTTAGGTATTGTCAGCCAATACCATAGGTTTTGAGTGTTGCTGTCAGGATATGAGCCCCTGTTCCAGTCAGGTATGGCTGCGGTTGAAACTGGCGATATTGGGGTTGAACCAGCCGTAACATTTGCAATATTCCATGTCTCGTTGCCGTCCCCAATAAACACCGTTGCGCTAATGTTCAAATCAGTGCCGGTAAGATTCAGGTCCATAGTGACGTTTCCGCTGTGCGTTGACTTGATATATGCAAATGTCGTTTGGGTGCTTGAAAACGCGTTGTAGGTTGTGTTCGGAGCTCCTGAATAGGTTCCTGAAGTCGTGTCTTCGCTTCTGGTGAGATTTGCGTTTATTGTAAGGCTGTTATGGTCACGGAGCCAATT
>JBAZQI010000009.1:0-35117 GCA_041645325.1 archaeon | reverse complement strand
ATCCGGGAAACCGATATTGACGATTATGTCACTTTCAGAGAGTGCTCCCTCGTTCTTCAAGCTTTTGATGCTTGCGCAGACATTGCTGGATTTGGCGAGATAATCAAAAACAATTTGCCCTAAAGTAATTTCAATGTCGCCGCTGCCACTTTTCTTTACCTTTATTGCGCCGCCTTCTTTGTAAATTACAAACTTTTCTCCAGTGTCAAAAATGTATAAGCTAATTGAGGCTCCTTCGGATAGTCCATTCAATTCACTAAAGTTTGCGATAATGTCTTGTATTTTCTCAGAATTGGACTTGATGACTGGTGCTGGTTGTTCACTGTACCCACATTCAACATTGTTTGTTTCTTGACTTTCAGAGGATTTGCAAACGTCACCTTCACAGTAGTAAGTTGTAGTTACTTTTGTTGTTCCGCTGCATTTTGTATTTGATTTACTTGTACAATTTTCATGGTTGCATGTTGCTTGTGCTATCTGTTTGATGCAAGTCCCATTTTGGCAAATTCCGCCTGTGCAAGTACCTCCATTAGATTTTGGATTATTATGACATCCGCTTTCATTGCATGAATCAACTGTGCATTCTTCGTTATCATCACAGTTCAAGGTTACACAAATATCGGGTTCGTCTTCGCAGACTGTTTTTGTCTTTTCAACCTTTTCATAAACTGTTTCAATTCTTTGTCTTGCTTCATCGTGGCATTCTTGTCTCGTTTTGTCTTGGTATTTGGTAACCATCACACAAACCTCTTTTAGTGGGACTAACACTTCAAAGCTTATTTCGGGGTCGGGTTCAAAGCAGGACTTGTCGTATTTTGCTTCAAATATTTTTAATGAAGAAGAACCTATCTGATGTTCAACAGTTTCCCTAACAATTGTACCTGCATTTGTTGCAAACTTAAATTCTACTCCAAAAAGCCCTAGATTTGTATCTTTGTTTGTTACGTCAATAGCTGCTTTGATAACACAGCCTTCTGTTATGTTCCAATAGCTTGATTTTCCAAGCGCTGAATTTAAATAGATTAACTCTTCTTTGTGGCACTCTTGCTCTTGATAAGCTTCTTTATAGGGCACGTCCACACAGACTCTTTCAGTATATGGCACGGTAACTTGTTTCGGGATGTTCTCAAAGTAAGTTACTTCGTGGCACAGCGAAATACAAGAATTGTTTTCGCATTTGAATTTTGACTGGCAGATTTTTGTTATATACTCTCCTGAAAGACAACACTCATAGGGACAATATTTAAAATCAGGTTCTTCGTTTTGCGTCTGTGGCGTCACATTCGAAGGCACAAACCCGGTGTTTTCTTCAAAGGTTGGTCCAGATACCTCTTGATTAACACAACCACTTAAAGCAACAGTAAAAAGTAGCCCCATTATCAAAACAGCTTTTTTCATCGTATTATTTTAAAGTCAGAATACTGTTTTAAGGTTTCGGGCGGGGCTTCAGGGGGCGTAAAAGGAATTAATTCACCCAGTTTCTGTGATTTCCAACTTTTATACTTACAATTTCTAATTGATTAAATTTTTGATAATGCTCTTCATAGTATCTAAGGTTAGGAAGTTCAATTCTGTTATTCCAATTAACTGGGTTTAGTGTGAAATAAACTGTTATCTCCTCGTGAACTGAGATTGGGAGCCCCTTGATAAGTCTTACTTCACAACTTAAATAATTTAAGTCTCCTGTTTCTATTTTGTTGCAGATTGTGCTAGGCTTATTTGCAGTATTCTGTTCAATTAGTGTCATGGGGCCATTCCACGCACCCCAATTTGAATCTTGGAAAGTAAGATAGTAATTGTCCATTAAAAATAGTGCCTGAAACGGCGGAATTTCTATTTCCATGACGCCTGGTTGCCATTCCTCGGGTGGTTCTTGTTTTATTTCCCAACTAGCTAGTTTTGTTTCAGTAAACATGCTTCCAAAATTAAATAAAATTTTTAGGTCTTTTGCGTTCTTTGGAATTTCAAATATTAGGGTCCCATCGACTTTTTGATTTTTGTATAATTCCTTTAGGTAAGGAAAATTACTCGCATCGTCTGCATTGTAGGAATATCCTTGACTATCTGTGGCACTAAAGTCTCCTGCACTTGCATAAATACTATCTTGGTTCACGCTTTTTATTTGCGCAAAAGCCAATAGGTACTGTTTTCCCAGTGGTGCTTGTTGCACAGCGGGCTGTTCCATCCAATCAGTGTAATCATAACTATCTGCTAAATCAGTAGCTAGAATTGTGACTTCAATCTTGCTTGTCTTTGCTGTCTCCCCTATTTGTAGATTTAGTGCGGTTGGCACTTCAGTCTTTGGTTGTGTTTCATTTCGGTAAAGAGTGGAACCAGATTGATTTTCAACTGCGAGGTCGTCACCAAAATCGGGTGCAATAACAGGGCTTTCCTCTTTAGTATCAATACACCCAGACAGGATTAAGCTAATTATTAACAGGCCTGCAAATAATGCTATTTTGCTTTTCATTCACTTGCTAATAAGTCCTTTCCCCTATTTTATTGTTTTGGGCAGTATGTTTCAACAAAACCTTTATATCCGTTTTTTATAGGCGAATAAATATGAGATTTGCCCTTTTAGGCGCATTGGTTTTGATTGTCGCCTTGTTAAGTGGGTGTATTAGTGGCCCACCAACTGAACAATTTTCTTTTACAAGCGATTCTTTAGAAGAAACGAATGGCGGTTCTAGTTCTATAGTCTGTGAAGATGGAACTATTGTAAAAATCGGCGAACAATGTCTAAATGCCCAGGATAATTTTTATGAAATCGAAGATGATTATCATGTTGACTTTGTTGAATATGAGGGGTTTGTTAAAAATACTGAGAACGGCTCTTTAGAAATAATGAATCGGTGTGTTGAAGAAATTATGCCAAAAATTGAGGCTCACAAAAAAATTATTATCAAATATGGCCTTGCCTACACAGACTATAGTGATACTACGATTAGACTACGAAATATCATAGAAAATATTTGTAACGAATACATAAATTGGATAAATCCTGATGTAAATATAAGCGTGTTAGAAGAAAAAATAACTTTTTTAAAAGATAATTCAAAATTACCCGATAAAGGAGTAATGGTGGATATACTTAAGCAAAATATGTTGAAAAAGTGCATTAAGTTAGAAAACGATACTTGCGCAATAAAAGCCGCTTGCCCTCCATGGCTGAATGACACTGTAGGCGTTCTGCACTATCGCGATGATGTCGAATTTTTTAGGGGTGACTGGTGGCTTACTGACACAACATCTTCCTTAGAAGAGTTTATTGTAAATAAAGGCGGGGATTGTGAAGATTTCGCCCTTTTTTACAAAGCGGAAATAAACTATTTTTTAGAAAATTGTTCTGATTTGAATAAGGTAACAATAGAAAGTTGGGTGTACGCACCTTATTATGCAAACTATGATTTGTCCTTTGATCGCTATTCTGTTTACTATGAACATGCAAAAGCAATTAGTTGGAGCGACTATATTTATCCCGCAGTGGTGTGTTATAGCATAGATGAAAACATAGGACACTGCATCCTTGCTTTTACTAAAAATAAAATAAAAAACATTGAAGACATATATCCCGAATTAAGCGGGGCTCCGTTGTTAGAACCGATAGATGGTTTTTATATAGGAAAAATAAATGAGAAGAGTTCCAGTATATACATAAATAACTTGGAAAATGACAGTGAATCTGAACAGCAGATTTTTGAGATAATGACTGATGACGACGGCTACTCTTTTGATACAACCAGACAAATTAATTGGACAAGCTATACTATAGAAAAAGAAGATTTTAGTTAGAAATTCCTATTTTATTGTTTCACCTTTAGCTTGCAAGCGGGAAGTCTTGCAGGGCGACTAGCCATAATATAGTTTTCTGGATGTAGTGTCAGGTCATCAACCACGTGAGCGTTACAAAGGCCTTGTCAATCTGCCGCCACTTTTTGGTTAAGTCCATGAAACAAAAGCAGGTTTGCCGGCAATAAAAAGGTTTGCAAGGTTAAGGCAAAGAACGAAAGAATGAAATAGTCTTTTAACCTAAAATAATGTATGAGAATTGGAATTCGGAAGCCGTCTATAAAAGGTCGCTTAAGTGCGAGACTTTCGCCAAAAAGATATATTCGACACTCATTAGGCCTCAAGGCGCCAAGAGGATTTGGATTTGCCACAAATCCAAAAAAGTTTCTTTACAATAAAATGTATACAAGAACATCGATTAGCGTGGACAAACTTGCAAAAGACGCTATTAATTTGACTAAAAAACAATCAGTTGAACCCAGACAAGTCTTTACCAAGAAGGAAACATCAAACAGCATATTAAAATTTCTTGAGGAGTTGAAATCAACTGATGAACTGCATGAAATCTTATCACAGATGATTGACGAAAATTATGACACTTTGGACAATATTTATACAGCAAATAATGAGGATACAGCTAAAACAATAAAGGTTATGGTTGAAGTGCAGAATGAACAAAAGATTGAAACCAATCCAGATTCTCTAACAGGCAGATTAAAACAAATATTTAAAAACAACGGGCACGAGTTGACAAACGACGAATTATACACTCTTATTCTTAGTTATTTTATAATGCGTAAAACAGATAGAAGCACAAGTTAGCAAGTAAACTTTCCACGCTTGTTAAGAATTTCAGCCAGTGATAGAGCCGAGGAAAAAGGCGAATAAAAAGGTTTGCAAGGTTCAGACGAACAGCGAAAAACCTACTGAAAATGATTTATGCCGGCTTTAATTAGTTGGTTTTCAAAAAGTGAACTAACGCCGTTAGAAACTCATCCTCGGTTCGGGTGTCTATTTCAACCGCGTTTTTTAACTGGTTATAATTATATAAGGATTGGCGAGTTCCCCAAATTTTAAAATCGTCTTTTGCGTTGATATAGGAAATTAAAAAATAAGATTTGCCTTCTATTGGAGGCCACCGTTTAATGATTATATAGACGTTTTTGCTGAATTTTTTTAAGTTTTCTTCAAGGTCTATATTTAAACTAAACCCAATGTTCTTGCCTTTATTTGAGCAGAAAATAAGTAATTTCTCCCACTTTTCTTTTTTCAAATTATCTTTGTATACGACCAATTTCGGTTGGTATTTTCCAATAGGGTCGAGGTTTTTAGTGCGAAACTTGTGTTTTTCTAATTCTTTTATAAGCCTTTTATAAAAATAGTAAACATCAATTGGGCTGCCTTGTTCAACACCTTCTCGTTGAGCAATAAGACTTTTCTCAAATTTTTCTTCCGTCTCTTTCATTATCTTTTCAAATGATTTATGCCATTCAGTTTCCTGACCCATTCAAATCACTTCTTTTTTCTTCTTGTTCTTTTCCATCGCCTTATTTTTCTGCGAGAATAATACTGCCTGCCTTTTTTATAAAATCTGTTATGAGGAAAAATTAACTTTGCACCTTGCACTGTAAATAAATCATCTTGGGGATTAATCCACATTCGCATTTCTTTGACAAAAACATCACCATCTCGCCTTATCCTCAAAACGTGATATGCATCGCTATCGTATTTTTTCTTTCTGGGTGAGGCAAACCAATGCCGCAAAGTTCGCTTAATTTTTCTCCACAAACTCAACTCAAATCACTTCTTTTTCCACCAAGACTTTATTTCGTTAAATTTACTAGTAATTTTTCCCCTTACTGTTTCTCTTGTTTTCTTTGAGGCGATCCACTTATTTTTAATTGCGGATTCCAAAAGGTCTGGGTGGGAAAAAAAGAAAATAAACATAACCGTCAAAAACATAATGCCACCAAAGAACGCAGCCGTCCATAGCGTAGGTTCTTGATTCCGGCTTGAAAAAAGCTCTATAGCTACTATAAAACCAGTGAATGTAAAATAGATAGAATTTCGTACCATATTTCGCGAATGTTTAATTCTGGCAATAGTCCACTTCCAATCACCCAAAGTAGTGTCCAAAAGAGATAAGAGGCCACAAACTACAAAGAATAATGGCAAAAGAGAAAATATGAATAAGCCTATGAAAAAAGTAAATTGTTGATTTAAGGGCTCGATAAACCGATGATACAGGTTTATTCTTTCTTGTACTGCAACAGGATAACTATTTTGATCGATCACCAAAAAATTGTCATCTGTTTTTACTTCGTTTTCAATGTAAAAAACTCTCCTTTCAAGGTCAAAATCAGAAACTTTATCGCTCAGCTGGAATATTTGAGAGAAATAAAAGCTAGAAAGACCCGCCGTGATTATTAGCGCCAACGACAAAAGAAGATAGGTAAAATTTCGTTCCTTATCCAGCTTTTCTACATCCCAATTCGTTAATTTCTTTTGAGCACGTTTTCTTTTCATACAAATTTCTTCTCCACAACCACTTTGCCGGCGTCTATTTGCCAGCAAAGCTTTTGCTTTTTCTCATCCCTAACCAATCCAAGCACGTCAACAGCAATGCTCAAAGGAATGCCTGTGGAAAAATAGACCTTGCCCTGAACTTTATGCTGTTTAACGGTTGAAAGTGCTGAAATTTTAGCCATAACTACCGAGTATTATGCACAATTGCTTTTAACCATATGCCTTATAAAGAAGGAAAGCGTAATATTATTGGCAGAGTAGTTTAACTAATTGCCCACGCTTCTACCCAGGGCGTGGTTACCTATACGGTAACCTTTTTATTCTTTTCTTTTTATATGTATTAGTATGGCGGAAGCATTGACCAAACAGGAATTCTCCTTGTATTCCTTATTGTATTTGAAGTTTGCTGACAAGCAATTTGATTTGAATAGCATCCGCTGGTATTTCTCAAGGCAGATGTTGAAAAAATTGGTTTTTAATTTGGTTGAATCGGGATGGTTGAAAAGCCCAGTAAGGGGGATTTATGCCTGCATTTCACCCAAGGACGCGGTTTCTGATTTGTTTAAGCCAAAAGTTGAGATGGCTTTATCCGAATCCGGATTGAGCTACTGTTTCACAAAAGCCAGCTCGGCTGAAGTATGGAGCGATGAAACATATATTCAAAGGAGTTGGGAATATTCCCCATTTTTTGTCAAGGTTTTAAAAAAAGATTTGCCTAAGTGGAAGCAGTTCTTGGACTCAAAAGAAATAAAGTTTTTTACTGAGGCCCCTTCCAACACAGTTGGCGAATTCGTTGTCTTGGTTCCAGTTGCTTCAATGAAAATCGACTTTCACAACGGCAAGCCTGTTGAGCCTTTGCAGGAAACCATCAGCTTCTGCGAGGCCAACAAGGACAGCTTTGAATACGTGTTGGCTTACTTGTCCGGCAAATACAAAAAGAAGACCACTGCATCGAAAGAAATGTTGGCAAAGGCAAGGGAAGCGTTATGATTTTTGAGGAAAGGGAAAAATTCACTTTTTCCGTGCTCGAGGAATTATTAAGGGAAAAGGCCGAGTTTGTTGTCATCGGAGGCTATGCAATAAATGCTTACACCCTTCCAAGGTTCTCTGTGGACTGCGACATTGTTGTCAAGGACAAAAAGACAACGCTTGCAGTAAAAAAGGTTCTCGAATCAAAAGGCTTTGCCAAAAAGGCAGAGGGCACATTGCCAAGTTACAGCGGCGAATTCCTTCGTTTTGCAACCAAAAAACCAGTCCTGGCCACATTCGATATTTTGGCAGAAACCATTGAAGACAGGCTCACAGGAACATTGTTTCCGGCAGAACTCATTTTCAAATACTCGGCAAAAAGAACAATCTTTGGCAAAGGCAGCCCAATAAGAATTGAAGCCAGAGTGGCAGACCCTGAAATGCTTTTTGTAATGAAAGCAATAAGCAGCAGGAAATCCGACATAAGAGACGTGTTCATGCTGGCTTCAACAAAGCTTGACAGAAAAAAGATTGCGGAAATCTCAAGACAAGTTCCAATTCCACTGGAAAGCATTGAAAAAATTGTATCAAAAGTGAACTCAAATGGGTTCAAAGACGCATTGCAAGGCGTTTTCGGCATGCTTCCGGAAAAACAATTCGAAACAACAAAAAAGAAGCTGTTTTACCGCCTGAACCAAAAGTGAGCTTCAACTCACAAAAAAAAAGAATGCATTGTAGAAACCCGCAACGAAAAAAGCGTGCCCAATATTGAGGCGCGTTCCAAGGCTTGTTATCCTATCATTCCGCTGTTTTCCGCCCTGTGTTCCGCAAGGCGCATTTGTTGCTCTTGCATGTTTTTGAGTTGCCTGGCAAAAGCATCGTTGACGGCTTTTGCCGTTTTTCCGCTTACTATTTTTGTTACAACAAAAAAAGCCGTTTGCGGGTTTGGCGTTTCACGCCTTAATATCACTGTTTGTTCTTTTGCGATTTCATCAATTAGATTTGGCTCAACTATTGCAAGCACAATGCCCTTGTCAAAAGCCTCAACCAAAGCAAGCACTGTGGCATCGGCGGATTTCACTTCGGCGCCCTTTTTCAGCACGTCCAGAACTTTTCCTGACAAAAAAGCCATTGCACACCACCACTTCCATTCCAATCAATATAACTTTTCCTTTGGCAAATCGTTTTAAGGACTTTTGATTAGCCCCCTAGGCGTTCAGTCTTCTTCGTTGCTCTCGTGATTGTAGCAGTAAGCCTGTTCTTTTTCAGGCAGTTTGAGCAAGAGCACTTCAAATGCGCTGATTGTCAGGTGGGCTTGCTTTGCATACTGGCTGATTGTGGGCATGCGGTCCAATTTGCCCTCTTCGTGTTTTCTTACATCACTGCGCACAAGCGCAATAATCTCTTTTTGGTCCATAACAACACCAGCTCCAACATAATTATGGCTAAACTATGTTATATTACCATGTTTTCTGCATATTCCATTGAATTACCCTGAATTTACTGTTTTATTTTGGGCAGAATTTTGAATGCAAAAACAGCCGAAATGCCGGCCAGAACCCAAAAAACAAGCGGATTCAGCAATTTCATCGTTGCCAAAGTCAGCGAAACCACAAGCGCCAAGACCAGCAACAGGACCGAAACCTTGAGAACCAGGTTTTTCACAATCAACACTCTAAAGGCGCTTTTTTATTCGTCCCTGTTTTTGCTTGCTTCGGACTTCGGTGGCTTTATCCTGCCAGTTACCCTGTCGCACTCCAAAAGGTCACTGATTCGCCGCGACAAGGCGGAATACCTTTTTTCCTTGAGCAGGCCCTGCATTTCAAGCAGCCTTGCCTGCCAAAAATTCTGCTGCTTTGCCTTGTCCAAATCATCCAATGTTACTGACAGTTTTTGCCTAATCATCACTTTTTGCTTAACCATCAGCTTTTGCTTAACCATCGACATACCTCCAAAAAAAAAACAACGTGCGCCCAAAAAAAGGCGAACAGCCGCTCTTTCCCTTAATAAGTGCAAACCGCTATTTATTCCTTCACACCGGCCTTTTTCTTCAGTTCAGAATGGCTTTTGTAGAGCTTTTTGAAAAAAACAAATATTATGAATGTTGTGACCACAAGGCAAAGCGCGGCAATCTGCACGCCGTACAGGATTGACTGCAATGGCGAAACCAGGGCATGGTTCATCACAGCCGAAAGCCCGGACTGCATCTGAAACAGGCCAAAAAACATCACCGCAGTGCACAAAATAAGCAATACCGCGTAAAGCTCAACAATCTTCGGGCTCATCATCTGTGCTTATATAAAGCCGGTTCAAGTATAAAAAACTTGTTTTTGCGGCATTTAGAAAACAATTAAATAGACAACACACCCAAATCTGTTAAAGTCATCTAATGCAGGGATGGCGGAGAGCCTTTTTTTCTCACGAAAAAAAGCCTCGGGAAAAAACCGCCATCAAATGCATGAAATGCAGGGATGGCGGAGTGGTTTAACGCGCGAGCCTGCTAAGGCCTTTTCTTAGAAAGAAAAGCCCTGGGAAAAGAACGTTTTGCTTCGCAAAACAAAGCGGGAAAGAAGCCTTTTTCGCTTCGCGAAAAAGAGGCAATTGAATTGCAATTGCAAGAATTAGCCAAGCAAATTCTTTTCCAATGCGGCCAGCTCGTTCCCGAAAGGGAGCACGAGTTCGAATCTCGTTCCCTGCGCTCTTTTTTTATTTTTCGTTTTCGTGGGCTGCCAGCTTTGCGCCGCATTTCGGGCAGAACAGGCTTTTTTCAGGCAGTGCCTGTTTGCATTTTGGGCAGGCGGGCTGCGCTTTGCCTGCGCCCTTGGCCATTAGGAAAAGAACAAAAACGGCAATTGCTATGCCAATCACCTGCAATAGGATTGAGGTGCCTGGCATATTGGCATAAATGGAACAGGGATTGAATGCAATTGGAATGCCTTGCGGTGCCCTGGAAAGCGCATCCGAAATCTTGGCACATGGGCTGGCGGCAATGCTGCTGTGGCAAAGGAAAGCATTGTGCCGATAAAGAAAAGCATTGCGCCCAAAGCCAGAAAATAAATCCTGCCAAACATCAATGAAAAGAAAGGCTCAAGCACCTATTTTATTGTTTCGGCTTGTTTTTTTGCTTCTGAATTTTGAGCGATTCGCCAAGAATTGCCCTGAAAAGCTTTTCCGCAAACACAGGACTCAGGCCCAGCTTTTCGGCAAGTTTTCTTCGGGATGCAATCAGCTGTTTTTCCCTTTCAGGGTCCTTGAAGGCAATGCCATTTTTCTTCTTGAATGCGCCTATTTCAGAAGACACCTGCATTCTTTTTGCCAGTGTTTCCAAAAGCGTTTCGTCAAGCGCATCAATCTTTTTCCTGAATTCTTCCAAAGGCATTCAACCACAATCCATTATTAACAGGCAAAAAGGCTTAAAATTGTATCAGCAACCGAGTGCCCTGCAGGGTACGAGGCACGAAAAGCTGTTGCTTTTCTATGTTTTGATTTTCCCAAGGCTTTTTGCATTGGCAAAAAGGCTTTAAATTGCATCAGCAATTTTGGCTTTCCCAAGGCTTTTTGCATTGGCAAAAAGGCTTTGTGCGAAGCGCAGTTTTCCCAAGGCTTTTTACGTGCAGCGTAAAAAGGCTTTTATAACCTTTTAGGGGCTATTATAATAGGGGGATTTTGTGGGCATATTGGGCTCTTTGTTCAAAAAGCAGGGCGAGGAAAAAGAAAAGCTTGGCGTCTGCATTCCAAATGCAAGCAAAACAAAAATGCAGGAAAAGGCTGAGGCTGAAGAAGAGCCGTTCCCACAGGCCGCAGAGGAAGAGGAATTGCTGCCTGCAAAGGGCTTTTTGGTAACAGGCATTTTTCACGTGCAGAATGTTTTGATGGTGCAGGGCACTGCCGGCTGCAAAATAAAGAAAAAGGACAAGACAAAGTTCGGCGGCGCAACCCTTGTAGTGAAAGATGTGCAGGTTGCAAAGCAAAGCGCTGGAAGCATTCAGCCAGGTCAAAAAGGCGCGCTATTCCTAAGGGCGGAAAACGGAAAGTTTCCCATAATAAAGCAAGGCGACGAACTCGAATTCTGATCCATTGCCCAAAACAAGAAAACTTAAATAAACCCCCTGATTAAATTACTATTACCAAATGCACGGGTAGGGAAGCGGTCAAACCCGCAGGACTCAAGAGGCCTTTTCTTTAAAAGAAAAGCCCTGGGAAAAGAACGTTTTGCTTCGCAAAACAGGCAATTGCAATGCAATTGCAAAAGCTTTCCAGGGATGTAAAAAGAAATTGCCTGCGAAATCCTGTCGCTTAGTGCGTTCGGCGGTTCGATCCCGCCCCCGTGCAAAACAATTTTTATTGCTTGCTTTTTCGTGAAATCACTAAATAGTTCGCGCACAAAATTAGTGCTCCGCCGATTATCGTTGTAACGGTCAGTGCTTGGCTCAAAAACAGTGTTGCTAGCAATGCTCCGCTGATCGGCTCTAACAGCATGATTATTCCTGCATCAGCTGTTGAAATCTTTTGGGTGCCCTTGATGTAACATATATGGTTTATTACTTCTGCAAAAAGGGTGTATAAGAAAATGAGCGCCCAGATTTGGATTGGCCAGTTGAATGAAAAATGAACTATTTTTGGGTCATTGGTAAAAAGGGTAAGCAGGGGGAAAAATAGCGAAATGAAGATTATCATAAAAAGCAATTCGAAAAAAGTGGTGGCAAAGGGATCCCCTTTTTTCTTGCTCGCAACGCTGCCAGTGATAATCCAAGCCGAAAGGCTAATGCCTCCAGCCAATGCAACAAACAGCCCGAACCAGTTTTTTCCAAGGTCTACTTGGAAAGGATTTGCAACAAAAATTGCCCCTGCTATTACCAATGCACAGGCAATTGCCCCTATTTTTCCAATCGGCTCTTTTAGGAAAAACTTGCTGAATAAGGTTGTCCACAATGGTTGTGTGTAAAGCAATAGCACCACTATTGCTACTGGCACACCCAATATGACCGCGCCAAATTGACAAAGTACTGTCAGAGTTGTTGCGATGGAAAAGAGCAACCAGTAGGGCAACATTTCCTTTTTGAAAGCAGATTCTTTTCTGAAAAGGACAAAAGGTAACAGTAAAGGGATTGCAAAAACATAAAGCAAAAAAGAGATTTCAAATAGCGATAATCCAAGGTCTGAAAAGACGTTTCCGCCGAAAACAATGAAACCGGAGAGAATCCCGGAAATGATTACAAACAGGTGTTCGCGCCTCATTCCTAAACGAAAACGAATAAAACAAAATAAAAACTCTTGTTATTAATATGCCTAAAAAGACCTGTCCTTTAAACCCATACCCAAAAACAACAGGAGTATAATCTATGGCTTCTTTGAAACAGGAAATTGCCGCGCTTGCAAATGCCAGGTGCGCTGCGGCAATGCAGCGTTATTTCAAGACAGGCAAAGGCGAGTATGGGGAAGGCGACAAATTCCTTGGATTGACCATTGGGCAACAGAGGGAAATTGCCAAAAGTCACAAGGGCATTGCCCTGCAGCAGCTTGCGCCGTTAATGCAATCAGGAATCCATGAAGAAAGGCTTGTGGCACTGCTTATTCTTGTGGAAAAGTTTTCAAAGGCAGGCGAAGAAGAAAAAAGGAAAATTTTTGATTTTTATTTTGAAAACATGGCCGGCGTGAACAACTGGGACCTTGTTGATTTGACTGCGCCGAAAATCGTGGGCGCATTCCTGCTGGACAAAGACAGGAAAATGCTTTACAGGCTTGCAAAATCCCAAATCATTTGGGAAAAAAGGATTGCAATAATGGCAACATTGGCATTCATAAAAGAAAAAGATTTCAAGGACACGTTTGCAATAGCCGAGCTGTTTTTGAACGATAAGCATGATTTGATTCACAAGGCGGTTGGCTGGATGATCCG
This sequence comes from archaeon, assembly GCA_041645325.1. GTDB lineage: Archaea > Iainarchaeota > Iainarchaeia > Iainarchaeales > JAFCCL01. The sequence continues at coordinate 21,934 of JBAZQI010000009.1, read as the reverse complement.
CGAAACAGGCAACAGGGATTTGGCTGCGGAAGAGGCTTTCCTCAAAAAGCATTACGGGAAAATGCCGAGGACAATGTTAAGATATGCAATAGAAAAATTCCCTGAAGAAAAAAGGCTTGCTTATTTGAAGGGAACAATCTGAGCCAAAACCAAACTCTTTAACCCTGCCCTGTGCAATTCTTCGGAAAGTTTATTAAGAAGGCACGGGAATTATTCCTTTATGCCAAGAAGGAAACGCGCCCCAAGGGAAGCAAGCCTTGCAATGCGAGCGCAATTTTCAAAGGAGTATCTTGAACCTAGTTTGCCCAAGCTTGAAGCCTTTTTTCTTAGGTGCTTTCCGAAAAATCATCAGCTTGCCAAAGACCTAGTTCAGGACACATGCCTGACTTTTCTTGAAAGGCTGCCAAATGTAGAGAATAGGGACAGGGCAGAGGCATATCTTTTCACATGCGCAAGGAACCTGGTCAAGAATACAAGGTACTATATTAGAAGGAACAGGGCGCTTGAAAATTTCTTTGCCATAAAGTTGATGAGAAGGCACAATCCAGACCCGTTGGAAATCGTTTCAGGCAACTTTCCTGAGCAGCGGAAAAGAATTGCAGGGCTTTTTAAGAACGCGAAACTGACTCCGGAAGAAGAAAGGGTGACTGCATACAAATATGGGTTTGAGGATGGCGAAGCGAAGACAATCAAGGAAACCGCAGCACACTTCGAAAAAACACCAGATGCCATTGGGCTAACCCTCTCCAGGTCTTATGCAAAATTAAGAAAAGCATTCAACGCAGACCCTATTTATGGCGAACTTGGGCTTGAAAAAGGGCGCAATTTTTCCGGCGGTTTCAGGCTCATGCTGATGAAAGAAATTGCTTCTGGCAAGAGAATGATAGATGTGAGCAGAAGCCACAACATCAACAGGCGCACTGTCGACAACTGGTGGCAGGCATACAAAAAAAATCCTGATGCAAAAATTTTCAGGAAACCGGAAATTGAATGATTCCAGCAAAAAAAAGCTATTTTCCCGAATAGTTCGGGCTTTCTTCGGTGATAATCAGGTCGTGGGGGTGCGATTCTTTCACTCCGGCGGCCGTAATCTTCACCCACTTTGTGTTTTTTCTCAGGGTTTCAATGTCTTTTGCGCCGACCATTCCCATTCCTGAGCGAAGGCCGCCGAGCAACTGGAAAACCATTTCGCCCAGCATGCCCTTGTATGGCACAAGGCCTTCAACGCCTTCCGGAACAAGCTTGCTTGCCTCGCTTACATCTCCCTGAAAATAGCGTTCCTTTGAGCCTTTCTGCATTGCGCCAACGCTGCCCATTCCCCTGTACTGCTTGAATTTCCTGTTGTTGAGGAAAACCGTTCTTCCGGGCGTTTCATCACAGCCCGCAAACAGCGAGCCGAGCATTACGCTTGAGGCGCCGGCAGCCAGCGCTTTTACGATATCGCCGCTGTACCTGATTCCGCCGTCGGCAATAATCGGGATAGCGTACTTTTCCGCCGCTTCTGAGCAGTCAAGCACTGCAGTGAACTGCGGAATGCCAACGCCGCTTATTATTCTTGTAGTGCAGATTGCGCCCGGGCCAACGCCAACCTTTATCGCGTCTGCGCCCGCAGCGGCAAGGTCGTGCACTGCCTCTGCAGTCGCAACATTTCCGGCAATGACATCAATTGCGAACTCTTTCTTGTAGCGCTTTACGGCATCCAGAACGCCTTTGCTGTGGCCGTGCGCCGTGTCAACAACTATTGCATCAACGCCAGCCTCAACAAGTTTTACAATCCTTTCTTCATCCTTGACGCCTACGGCGGCGCCCACGACAAGCTGGCCCTTTTTGTCCTTTGTGGCAAAGGGAAACATTTCCTGCTTTCTTATGTCGGTTGCGGTAAGCATTCCTACAAGCACCCCTTTGCCGTCCACTATCGGCAGCTTTTCAATCCTGTGCTTGTGCAGTATTTCTTTTGCCTCGTCAATGCTTGGCTCGTGGTCAATGCTCACAACAGTTTTTGTCATGAGCTCCGCGACTTTTTTTGCGGGATTTTTTTCAAACGCAAGGTCCCTCTGTGTCAGGATGCCTATGAGCTTTTGGTTGCGCACGACCGGAAAAGAGCCTATGCCTTTTGCCCGCTGGATTTCAAAGACTTTGGCAAGCGTGTCATCAGGGCTTACGCACAACGGATTGCTTACTATGAGAAATTCGCTTCTCTTCACCTTTGTGACTTCGGCAGCCTGCTCTTCAATGCCAAGGTTTTTGTGGATAATGCCAATGCCGCCTTCCCTTGCAATTGCTATGGCAGTCATTGCCTCGGTAACAGTGTCCATTGCGGCTGAAACAAGGGGAATGTTTATTTTGAGCCTTTTTGAAAAACGCGTTTTCAAATCTGCGTCTTTTGGAAGCACATCGCTTAGCCCTGGAACAAGCAGGACATCATCAAAAGTAAGGGCCTCTTTTCCATCGGTATCTTTTCTTACCATATTATTTAAGGACTGCAATTGTTTTAAAAATCGTTCCCCTATTCGCTTGTTAGGGACAGTTATGGCTTCAATTGTTGTTGTTGGCGCGCAGTTTGGAGATGAGGGAAAAGGCAAAATAGTGGATTTGCTTGCCGAAAAGGCCGATTTGGTTGTAAGGTTCAATGGCGGGAACAATGCAGGGCACACTGTTGTGGTACAAGGCAAAAAATACAAGTTTCACCTTTTGCCAAGCGGCGCATTGCAGGGCAAGAAATGCCTTATAGGAGCGGGCGTTGCCCTTGACCCACTTGTGCTAAAAGAAGAAATGAAACAGCTTGAAGGCGAATTTTCGCCGAAGCTCCTGATTGACCCAAGGACCCAGATAATAATGCCCTGGCACAATGCCCTGGACGGCGCAAAAGAGGCCGCAAAAGGAAAGGCAAAAATAGGCACTACTGGCAGGGGAATAGGGCCTTGCTATGCCGACAGGGCAAACAGGGCTGGCATAAGGTTCTGCGACCTTGTTGATGCTGAAAGGCTGAGGGAAAAAATTGAAGAGGGGTTTGCGGAAAACGAAAACGTTTTGAAAAAAGTTTACAATGCGGAAATGCCTGTTTCAAAAGAGGCGATTTTTGCTGAATACAACGCGCTGGGAAAAGAGTTCGCGAAAAGCATGGCGGATGTTTCAATGGAGGCAAACAGGGCTTTGAATGAGGGAAAAAGCGTTTTGTTTGAGGGCGCGCAGGGCACATTTTTGGACAACGATTTTGGAACATACCCTTTTGTCACAAGCTCGCACCCTATAGCAGGCGGAATTTTCACCGGCGTTGGCCTTGGCATAAGAAAGATTGAGCGCGTCATAGGAATTGTGAAGGCCTATACAACGAGGGTGGGCGAAGGGCCTTTTGTCACAGAGCTTGAAGGCAGGCTTGCGGAAAGCGTGAGGGAAAAAGGCCAGGAGTTTGGCACAACAACAGGGCGGCCGAGGAGGGTCGGCTGGCTTGACCTGGTTTTGCTCAGGACAGCGGCAAGGCTGAATGGCTTCACAGAAATTGCGCTCACAAAGATTGACGTTTTGTCAGGCATGAAAACAATAAAAGTCTGCACAGGCTACAAATGCAATGGCAAATTGCTCAAAGAGCTGCCTGCCGACCTGGAACTGCTTTCGGAATGCGCCCCTGTTTACCGGGAAATGCCTGGCTTTGAAATAAAGGGCAGCGAAAAAAAATTTGGGAATTTGCCCAAAGAAGCAAGGGAATACGTTGCATTCATAGAAAAGGAAGTAGGCGTTCCTGCAAGCATTGTTTCAGTGGGCCCGGATAGGGAAGAAACTATAGTGCGGTGAATGCAGTATTTTGACCATTGTCAAAAAACTAAAAGGACTCGCGCCTTTTTCTCAAATAGTATGCTATTGCAAGCTCGTCGGATTTTTGGAGCACTGTGAAAAGCAGTGGAATGAGAATTGACTTAATGTAAAGCAATGGCCTTCTTTTTGAAATGCCCCTTGTTTTCTGGATTCCCGCAATTTCCAATAAGTCGTGCTCTATTTCAGGCAGGAACCTGAAAAGCACGTAAAGCGGAAGGTAGAAAGCCTCGGGAAAACGCATTTTTTTGAACAGCCTGAGAAGCGCAAACACGTCTGTTGAAAAGGTGAAAAAGGCTGTTGCAGTAAAGAGGCAAAGAATTCTCAGGTTTGAGGCAAGCGTGAGCTGCACAAGGTCAATGCCAGTGCCCTGCATGAAAATGAAAAAGCCTATGTCGGCAAGCGCAAGGAAAGGCAAAAGCCCTGCAAGCAGTTTTGGAAAATCACGGTATCCTGCCAGGGAAAGAAGCATTGCATTGAAGGCAAGCAAAAGCGCAAGGTAAAGCGGCGCCTGCAGTGCAAATGCAAGCGCAAAAGCCGCGAAAAGCAGTGCGACCTTTAATTCCTCGCTTACGCCCGAAAAAAGCGATTTGCTGCTGTACTGGAACATTCCGAAATTTCACCCCCTTCAACCATAAAAATCCTGCTGCAGTAACGCAGCAGTTCCCTGTCATGGGTTGCGATAACCATGGGCTGGTTCCGCCCGGAAATGAAATTGTAAACAAGGGCCTTGTTTTTTTGGTCAAGCCATGTTGTGGGCTCGTCAAGCAATGCAACGCCCCTGCCACTGATTGCGGCAACGCCCAGCATTTTCTGCTGGCCCTTGCTCAAAAGCCCTGGGCTTTGGCTGAGAAGGCTTCGGATGCCAAGGATTGAAGCGTTGCGCGGCTGCACAAGCTCTTCCCCTGCCTTTTCCTTGAAAAAAAGATGTGAGGGATTCTGCGGCGCAAAAGAAAAACCGCCCGGGCACTCAATCCTGCCTTTGAATTTTTCAATGCCTGCAAGCGCCTTCAAAAGGCTTGTTTTGCCAGAGCCGTTTGCGCCTATGAGCGCAATCTTTTCACCCTGCCTCAAATCAAAGCGCGCATTGAGGGCAAAGCCGTTTTTTTGCAGGGAAAAATCTGCCCTGAGAACCGTTTTGCCTGCTGGGAATTTTTGCGGGCCTGGCAATGCAATGCTTTCCCGTTTGCCCAAAAAAAACTTTTTTGCCTTGGGAAGCAATGGGTCTTCCTTGTCAAGCCAAATCAGCGTTTTTTCCGAAATTTTTCCCAAAAGCGAGCGAAACCTTGCAGCCTGCTTTGGGTCAAGAAGCTCAAGCGGCTCGTCAAGCAGGATTGCCTCTGCATGCGAGGAAAGGTTTGCCACAAGGTTGACCTTTTGCTTCTCGCCCTCGCTCAGCTGAAAAACATTCCTTTCAAAAAGATGCCCGAGGCCAAGCTTGCCGGCAAGCGCAAGGCCCTGCCCGCCAAGCTCTTCTTTCACGCTCATTGCAAAAAACTGCGCGCTCGGGTTCTGCATTATAAGCGCGGCATTTTTGGAGGAAAGCCTTCCTGAAACAGTTGCCTCGACAAAATCCGGAATGACGCCGGCAAGCGCGAAGGCAAGCGTTGACTTTCCCGAGCCGTTTGCGCCTATAACCGAAACCCTTTCCCCGGCCCCAACCGCAAGGTTCAGGCAATCAAGCACTAGATTTTTTCCGAAGGAAACGGAAAAGCCTTTTAGCCCAATCATTTCACGCGCTCTCGCAATTTTGTCCCGAAAACAAGTGCGTACGCAACCCAAAAGTCAATGGCAGCAAGAATCATGTTTGGCACAAGGAACAGTTCAATAGGAAATTTCTGCAGTGCAACCTCGGTAGGGATGCTGAAAAAAAGCGGTATGCCGACAAAGTAATTGAACAAAACCATGAGCACAGGCCTTGCCACAAGGCAGGCAATGAAAGCGACTGCAATGCCTTTTTTTCCAAAGCCAAGGGTTTTGCCGGCAACGCCAACTATGAGAACCATTATGATTGTTGCGGCGAACTTCATCGAGGCGCCTATGATGCCTGTGGGCGCAAAAACCGCAATGCCAACGGTGGAAACAATTGATGTGATGACGCCGCCGTAAATGCCGAACAAAAAGGTTGAAATAAGCCAGGGCACGCCCACTGCATCAATGTCTATCACGCCGCCCCAAGGGTAGGCAATCTTGTAAACCTGCAGCAAAACGCTCACAATCGCAAGCATGGCACTGCCGACAAGAATCTTATACTTGTGCATGAAGAAAAAAAACAGGCAACCACTTAAAAACGTTATGTTAACCAAAAATGAGTTACATCTGTTTTTTTATATACGAATGCGCTTTTTTTCTGCCATGGAACCGATAAGCGAAAAAACGGTCAGGCTGCTTTCAAGAAGCGGGCTGTTCCTGCTGGCCCTTTCCATGTCAGGCTCTTTTGCCATGGCAACCCTGAGCGTTTCAGCAAAGTTTGAAGAACAGTCATGGAACGAAATGTTCGCAATGCTTTTCTTCGCGGTTTTGGGAATTTCAATCTACTACATTGCACTGGGCTTCTTCGGCTGGTTTGTGCTCAGGAAACAGCACGCCTCGACCGCATGAGGGTTGACTTGTTCTTGGATGGCTTGAAAGCCTTTACCCTCACAATCTCCGGGCTGAGGCCTGCCTTTTCAAGCTCCTTTCGCAGGCTTGGAATCGAAGCCCACTGGTCATAGCCCAAGGCAATTACCGCAGGCCTGAAGCGCTTTACGACATTCCACTTGCGCAGGTCAATGTCGCCAAGGACAGCTTCGTCAACAAATGCAAGATGCTTCACAAGCGCAAGCCTGTCCTTCTCATCATTCAAAGGCCTTTTGCCCTTGATTGCATTCACATTGACATCACGGGCAACAACAACCACAAGCCTGCCACCCAAGGACTTTGCCTTCTTCAAATAGAAAAGGTGCCCGGGATGCAGAAAATCAAAGGTTCCAAAAGCCATTACTGTTTTCATGCCAAAACCCAAAAAGCCAGATAATTATAAATCCATAGCAGTTTTTAAAGAATCTTTTGCTGGTTATTTAGATTTCACCCTGATTTTACAGTAATAGTTTTTAAACATAAAGGAAGATTGATAGAGATTGAGTTGATTTTGTGAAAGTACTTCTTATTGTTCCGCCCAAAACTTGCCAGCGATCCGGTTCAATAAAATCCCACAATGTTCCTCTCGGTTTGGCATATCTGGCTGCGACCCTGGAAAAGGCCGGGCACGAAGTTAAGATTGTCGATGCCATTGTGAACGGCATTGATTGCGTAACAGATATCGATGAAGAGTTTGTGCAGGTTGGGGACGACTCATTGATAGAAAAAGCCATGAAAGATTTCAATCCCAATTTGGTTGGAATAAGCTGCATGTTTACGGCTTTCAAAAACGACGCTTTCCGAGTAGCGGAAATAGTCAAGAAGATAAACCGGGAAACATTGGTGGTAATGGGCGGCGCCCATGTGTCCGCTAATCCAACCGAAGTGGCGAACCAGCCGTATGTTGATGCGGCAATTTACGGTGAAGGGGAAGTGACTATTGTCGAAATAGCAAACGGAAAACAGTTCCAGGAAATCAAGGGGATGGCTTTCAAGAGCGGCAGAAGTAAGAGAGGCAAGGTAATAGTGACCGAACCAAGGGAGCTGATAAAAAACCTGGACGATATTCCTTTTCCGGCACGGCATTTATTGGACATGGAAAAATATTTTTCGCTGCCAAAAACCTCTTACCCTTTTTCCATGCGATACCCGATAATCGAGATAGTCTCATCAAGAGGCTGCCCTGGAAAATGCGTTTTCTGCGCAGTTCATACCATATGGGGCCGTTGCTGGCGGGCAAGATCAGCCAAAAACGTGGTTGACGAAGTTGAATTCTGCATTAATAAATACGGCGTGAAGGAAATTAACTTTACCGACGACAATATTTCCCTGTCAAAAGGCAGATTGGTGGATATTTGCAAAGAAATCATCAGACGGGGTTTGGACATCAGATGGCAAACGCCTAATGGAATTGCAATTTGGACGCTTGATAAAGAAGTGCTTGTGTGGATGAAGAAAAGCGGCTACTACAGGGCAAAGTTTGGCTTGGAATCAGGCTCCCCGAGAACACAAAAATACATCGGGAAAAACATTGATTTGGAACATGCAAAAAAGGTTATTAGAGAATGCAACAAACTCGGCATCTGGACCGCATCCAGTTTCATAATCGGGTTTCCTGACGAGACACTGGGGGATATCAACGACAGCATAAAATTTGTCAAAAGCACCCATTTGGACTTTGCGCGTTTCTTGGTTGCACAGCCTTATGCCGGCACAGACCTTTATGATGATTTTTTTGAGGCCGGCTTGCTTCAGGAAACCAAAGAAAGCAGCGTTTTTTATTCAACTTACGATACCAAGCATTTCAAAGCGGCGCAGTTAAGGGCTTTAAGGAAAAGCGCGCAGAGAAAATTTTTGCTGAGCAGAATATGGCTTTACTTAAATCCGATTTATTTTTTCTCGGAGTTTATTCCAAAGATCAGTTCCAGAGAAAAGTTCGCATATTCTTATAGAAGTTTCTTTAAGTTAGTATTTGGCAGCGATTGAATGGGAATATCCTTTGTCACACGCTAACCCGGTAAATGGTTCTGAAAAGAGGCTGAAAAATAAATGAACAACAAATTTAAAGACCGCAAATATTGGGATAACTATTTTTGCAACGCAGGCTTGACAGGAATGCAAAAAATGAAACCGGTTTTATCCTTAATGAAAAATATTGTTTTAGAAAATAGCACCCTTGGGGATTATGGCGGCACAACAGTAAGTTTCAAATTGTTCAAAAACTTTTTTCCAAAAACCAAAATTATATCAATAAATAGGATTAAAGGGCAAATAAAAGACTGCGATTTTCCGGTTTGCGAAGACTTTTCCGAAAAAACCGGCTTTGCTTCAGATTATTTTGACGTCGTTTTTTTGGGTGATGTCATTGAACATTTGGTTGAACCCGATAAACTGGTTATAGAATTGAACAGGGCAATAAAACCGAACGGCTACCTGATTTTAACCACGCCCAATCTTGCAAATTTGATGAACCGCCTTTGTTTATTGTTCGGATATGCCCCGACAAATTACCATCCTTCCGAATACAGGTATGGCACCATGTTTGGGGTTAAGCACACTTCCTGGCACAAATCTGTTTTTACCGTTCCGGCAATGAAAGATTTTCTGAAAAGTTATGGATTTGATGTCTTAAAAGAAAAAGGCTTTTCTTACCATGGCAAAAGTTTTTTGCCGACAAATTTAAGCGAAGGAATGATTATTTTAGCAAAAAAAATAGGCTGATGAATGAAGCCAAAAAGGCGGCGCTGAATGTTCAAGACTGCTTTAAGGCAGCATCTTTCTTTTTGCAGCGCTGCCAATCCAGGATTGCTTTCCTGTGCTTGTATGCAATTGGTTCAGGCAATTGGCTTGCTGAAAAAAAGCCATGTTTTGTTGATTCCTTGTTCAACCTTAATTTTCCGCCCTTTATGCAGCCAATGTAAATTATGTCAATGGTGATTCCCCTTGGGTCATTGTCTATCCTGTAAGCCCCGAGAATACCGCTTATTTCAATGCCAAGGCCTGTTTCTTCTTTGGCTTCCCTTATTGCAGCCTGTTCCGGAGTTTCTTCCCTGCAGACATAGCCGCCTGGCAGGCACCAATAGCCCTTCAAGGGTTCCAGCGCCCTTGTTAACAGGAGAACCTTTCCATCGCGCTCAAGAATGACACTTGTTGCCAGCTTTGGGTCGTTCCAAAAAACAAAACCGCAGGAAGCGCAGCAAAGGCGCTTGGCACCATCAATGCGCTTCATTGCAAGCCCTGCCTTGCAATTCGGGCAAAACTTATAACCAGCGGTTTTTGGCGCAGGCATACAGTGATTATAAATACTTCCAGATTAATATTGTTTGCTGGTGGTTTTGTGGCAAAAAGGCGCGGAGAATCAACCGCAAGTTACAAGCTAAGGAAAAGACAGCGAATGAACTTGGCGCCGAATGCTTGTAAAACAAAAGGCAGGCTTTCACCACTCGAAAAGAAAGCAAACGAGATTGCAAGGCTGGCTGGCAACCACCAGCTTAATGTTGGCGCAGAAACTTTTCTTTTTTTGTTAAGGAAAAGAAAATACCTGCCAAGAATCAGGCAACTGTACCCGAGGAAAAAACAACAAAGAGCGTTTGTAATTGAATTATCAAGCAGTTACAAAATTTTATGCGGAGAAGTTTCCGGATAAACGAGTGGCTTGAAGGAATCGGAAGGCCTGAACTGAAGCTTTCTGTTAATGAAGTAATTGAAATGATTCTTGCCTGAAATTAATGCAAAAAATCGGGTGCGGGTTATAGATACCACACAGCTGGTAAAAAAATTCTCGCTTATTTTTCATTTGCCAACTGCTTCAGAATCCTTTTTGCAGGGCCTTTCATCCCAGTAAAAATATTTTTCACTCCGTGATATGCCTCGCCTACTTCAGTCTGCTCCATTTTTTGCCGTTGTTTCAACAACGTTTTCAGGATAAAATCTATCTTGCGCAGGGTCCGCCTCATTTTTTGCTCAATTATTGCATCGCGTTCTTTGGCCGACCTAACGCCCATTCTTCTTAGCCTTGACCTCATTTCGTTTAGAAACGTAAGGTATCCAGTTCGAGTTTTCAACATTTTGAAAAAAGATTTTCCAATCCAAGCATCCTTCAGTGGAAAAAAGCTTTTGACAAATTCTTGGGCAAAAAGGTAAGTTGCGCCGCCTTCAAAAAATCTGCTTTTCCTTTGCCTATTAGCGGCTGTTGAAATTGAATTGAACTTTTTGGCGACAGCGGAAAGCTGGTTAACGGCAATTCTACTTTTTGAATACATTCTCTATCAACAGCCAATTATTATAAACCTTTGATTATTATAATTTAACTGGTTTTTATGGATTTGGAACAAAGGCTTTCTTTGATTCAGCAGGTTGGCGAGGAAATCGTCACTGTTGAAGAATTGCGCAGCCTGCTTGAGACAAAGAAGAATATAATTGCCTATGACGGCTTTGAGCCGAGCGGCGAAATGCACATTGCGCAGGGCATAATGAGAACAATCAATGTAAACAAGATGATTAAGGCTGATGTCAAGTTCAAAATGTGGGTCGCGGATTGGTTTGCCTGGATGAACAACAAGCTTGGCGGCGACCTTGAAAAAATAAGGACAACCGGCAATTATTTTATAGAAATCTGGAAGGCCTGCGGAATGAAAACAGACCAGATTGATTTCATCTGGGCAAAAGACGTTGTGACAAGCGAGGACCACTGGAAAACGACAATTGACATAGCGAGGAATGCGACTGTCAAGAGGATAATGAGGTGCTCGCAGATAATGGGGCGGAAAAGCGGGGAAGAGCTGAGCGCGGCGCAGATAATTTACCCTTGCATGCAGGCTGCGGACATATTCCACCTCAAGTGCGACATCACCCAGCTTGGAATGGACCAGCGAAAGGTGAACATGCTTGCCAGGGAGATAGGCCCGAAAATCGGTTTCTGGAAGCCTGTTGTTGTGAGCCATCACATGCTTCTCGGCCTTTCAAAGCCGACAACTGCCTCAAAAGACCCCGCAGACATCCTGCTTGACATGAAAATGTCAAAATCAAAGCCTGATTCCGCAATCTTCATGACCGATTCGGAAGAAGAGGTGAAGAGGAAGATTGCAAAGGCTTACTGCCCTGAAAGGCAGGTTGAAATGAATCCTGTTTTGGAATACTGCCGGTATATGATTTTTGAAAGGTTTCCTGAAATCAGGATTGAAAGGCCTGCAAAATTCGGCGGCAATGTTGAATACGGTTCTTATGCAGCGCTTGAGGCTGACTTTGTTGCGGGAAAGCTGCACCCCATGGATTTGAAGAACGCAACTGCTGAATGCATCAACGAGTTATTGGAGCCAGTGAGAAAGCATTTCAGCAAAGGCAAGCCAAAAGAGCTTTTGGAAAAAGTGCAAAGCTTCAAGGTAACCCGCTGAGGGCAGGAGTAATCTTTAAATACTTGGTTTTCTTATAATATAGATGTTTTATGAACCTGAACATTTTGCATCCGTCAAAGGCAGTTGATTCGGCTTTTGAGAAGCCCAGCATTCCAATTGCGCTTGTTCTCGTGCTCTTGCCATCGCTTGCCTTTCTTTGCGGGCTAATAGTTTACGGCCAGGACATTTCATCCTTTGCCGTTTACGAAATCATTCTTGCATACGTGACATTTTTTGTCCTTGTGCTCATTGTTTTTGCGCTTGGCCTGCTTTTTGACGGCAAGAAGGCAAAAGGCAAGTTTGCCGGAACCATTTGCGCGCTTTCGCTCCTGCAGATTGTTTCCCTTGCATTTTCCGTGCTCTCATTGATTGCAATACCGCTCGTGCTTTCGCCGGAGGCAATTCAGTTTGCAGGGCATGCAAGCGGCACTGACCAGATAAGCGAGTTTTTAACGCTGAATCCTAGTGCTATCAACTTTGCAGCTTTAGCGGTTTTTCTCGCAATAAGCGCTTGCCTAATAGTCTGGGGAATCTACATCTTGTACAAAGGCATAAGAAAGCTGACTGAAACAAGGGCATTTACCTCGCTAATTCTTGCAATAATAACCCTCATTATTCTTGGCCTGCTTCCGATTTAAGGGCGCCTCATATTGCCCTATAAAGCCTGATTCCGGAAAAAGGCAAGTTAATCCAGCACGGTTCTAAAATTAAGCATTTTAGCCGGAAAAGATAATCTTTTAAAGGTTTTCCGCTGGAAAAAAATCTTACCAAAGCAGGGCAAAAGAAGCCTTTTTTCCTACGGGAAAAAAGCCTTGGGAAAAATGCCAAAGGCAAAGCCTTTTTTCCTACGGGAAAAAAGCCTTGGGAAAAACTCGGGAAAAATGCGCTTTGCACAATGCCCTTTTTTAGGTGATGAAATGAAGAAGGTAAGATGCCCGGACTGCAATGAAAGCTTCGAAATAGGCCTTGAAGAATTTGACGAAGGCGACTTGCTTAACTGCCCTGAGTGCAACCTTGAGCTGGTGATAGAGGTAAAGGAAGGCAAGCCAAAGCTCAGGGTATCAAAAGAAAAAGAGCTTGACGAAACAGACTTTGACGAATTCTACGAAGAGTAAGCCTTTTGTGCCATTGCACAAAAGCCTTGGGAAAACTTGTTTTGCTCCGCAAAACAAAAGCCTTTTTTTCCTGTTGGAAAACATAGAAAAGCGAAAGCTTTTCGTGCCTTGTACCCTACAGGGTACTCGGAAAGCCTTGGGAAAAAGGCAGTGCTGCTGCACTGCAAAGCCTTTTGCCAATGCAAAAAGCATTGGGAAAAGCCAAATTGCCTGTTGGCGGAAGCCTTTTGCAAAGCTTGCTCTATCGAGCGCCAAAAGGCGCGAAGATAGTGCCCGTACCAGCCGGACGTGACGGCTACTTAATGCTTTAAATTCCATTCCGCCCTTTTTTATTTACAATGAAAGAAATCACAAGAATGCAGAACATTGCCAAAAGAAACTCCTTGACCAAAGAGCAGGTTGAAAGCAAGAGCAAATGCATTGAGGAAAGGCTGGCGGCCCTGCCTGAATTTGCAAAAGCAAAAACAGTAATGCTTTATTATGGCATAAGCCATGAGGTTGAAACCAGGGGCCTCATTGAAAGGGCGCTGAAGGCAGGCAAAAGGGTTGCATTGCCTGCAACAAACTTTGAAAAAAAGGCAATGGTCCCCCTGGAAATAAGCTCCCTTGAAGAGCTGCACAAAACAAACAAGGGGCTGTTTGAGCCAAAAACCCAGAGGCCTGTTATGACAAGTGAACTTGACCTTGTTATAGTGCCAGGCGTTGCATTTGACAAAACAGGCGGCAGGCTCGGCAGGGGCAAAGGCTTTTACGACGCGCTTTTGAGAAAAACCAGCACAAAGGTGCCGCTCATAGGATTGTGCTTTGAGGAAAACCTTGAGAAAAGCCTGCCGTGCGAAAGCCATGACGTCAAAATGGACATAGTGGTAACCGATGAACAGGCAATAAGGTGCAAGGAATAAAAGGCGCAACAGGGGCCATTGGGGCAATGGCGGAAAAAAAAGGGGAAATTGAATGCAAAAAATAAGGGTTTTGGTGATTGGAAGCGGAGGCAGGGAGCACGCGATTGCATGGAAGCTGGCGCAAAGCCCTGTTGTTGAAAAGGTTTTCATTGCGCCAGGCAATGCCGGAACTGCCCTTGTTGGGGAAAATGTTGCAATCGGCGCGGAAGAGTTTGAAAAGATTGCGGATTTTGCCAAAAGGGAAAAGGTTGGGCTTGTTTTTGTAGGGCCTGACAACCCCCTGATTGAAGGCATAGTTGATTTTCTCATGGAAAAAGGCCTGAATGTGTTCGGGCCGACCAAAAAGGCGGCTATCATTGAGGGAAGCAAATTGTTTACAAGAAACCTGCTGAAAAAATATGGGATTCCAAGTGCCGAATACGCTTCCTTTGATGATGCGGAAAAGGCAAAGGCCTATTTGAGGAAGAAAGGCGCGCCGATTGTCGTGAAGGCCGACGGCCTTGCCCTTGGAAAAGGCGTTGTTGTGGCGGAAACCGTTGAAGAAGCGGAAAAGGCGATTGATGAAATGCTTGTTGAAAAGAAATTCGGAGAAGCCGGCAACAGGATTCTGCTTGAGGAAAAGCTTTTGGGCGAAGAAGCGAGCTTTTTTGCCTTCAGCGACGGCAAAAACATAAAGGCGATGGCTTCAAGCCAGGACCACAAAAGGGTTTTTGACAATGACAAAGGTTTGAACACAGGCGGCATGGGAGCATACAGCCCGGCGCCGGTTGTAACAGGGCTGATTGAAAAAAGGGTTATGAAGGAAATAATGCAGCCTACAATTGACGCAATGAGAAAAGAGGGAAGGGAATTCAAAGGCGTATTGTACGCAGGCCTCATGATTTCCGGGGAAGGCCCCAGGGTTGTTGAATTCAACTGCAGGCTTGGCGACCCTGAAACACAGGCGCTGCTGCCGAGGCTTGATTCCGACCTGGTGCCGATAGTGCAAAGCTGCATTGACGGAAACCTGGCAAAACAGGAAATAAAATGGAACCCAAAGGCATGCTGCTGCGTTGTAATGGCATCCGACGGCTATCCCGAGCATTATGAAAAAGGAAAAGAAATTCTTGGATTGAGGGAAGTCGCAAGGGTCAAAGGCACAATTGTTTTCCATGCCGGGACAAGACTTGAGAATGAAAAAGTTTTGACAAGCGGCGGCAGGGTGCTCGGGGTAACAGCGCTCGGCAAAACAATCAAAGAATCGATTGACAACGCTTACAAGGCAGTTGAAAAAATATCCTTTGAAGGGATGCATTGCAGGAAAGACATCGGGCAAAAGGCGCTGAAAAGAAGGCAACTGCGCTAAAATTCGGCTTTTTCAATTTCGGCAATCTTTTTTCCCTGCGAATCTATTTCCCTGTCAAGGTATTCAAGATAGATTTTCAAAGCGCCTTTCCTTTCTGCAAAGGCCCTGAACTTCTGCATGTAGGCAAGCCTGCCGGATTCCTTGCCCAAAAACCAGGCCTTGGCATGTTTCGGGAGAGGGCTTTTTTTCGAAGCAGTACGCGAAAACGCGGTTGTGAGCTTTTTCTTGAAATGTGCAATTTTCATGGTAAGCTCACGTGCCTGCCTTGTTTCCGCAAAGTCAGCCCCAATCGTTTGTTCGTGCAGACCAATCAGGGCTACAATGCGCTTTCTTTCTTCAGAAGCCGAAGCGCGCCTTCTTGCCCCTGGCCTTTTTTCAGAAGCTGCCTTTGAAGCATTTTTGCCGGAAGCAATGGAACGCATGCTAATAACATCGCTTTTCTAGTTTTTATTCCTTTAGTGCCTGAAGTGCCTTACTCCTGTGAAAATCATTGCAATGCCGTGCTCGTCCGCAGCGGCAATGACCTCTTTGTCCTTCACGCTGCCGCCTGGCTGTATTATGGCGGTAATGCCGGATTTTGCGGCAAGGTCAACGTTGTCCCTGAAGGGAAAAAAGGCGTCTGATGCAAGAACGCTGCCTTTGCACCTGCCGGCGCTTTTCTTTACTGCGATTTCCGTTGAATCAATGCGCGACATCTGCCCTGCGCCAACTCCGACAGTTGCACTGCCTTTTGCAAGCACTATTGCATTGCTCTTCGCGTACTTTGCAACGCTCCAGGCAAAAAGCAAATCCCTCATTTCCTCAGGGCTTGGCTTTCTTTTTGTCACGGTTTTGCAGTCCTTCTCCCGCAGCCTGTGCGAGTCAAGGGTCTGCACCAGTGCGCCGCCTTCAACGGCCCTGAAATCAATGCCCCTGAGCGCATGCGGCTTGTCAATTCCCGGCAGGAGCAGTATCCTGAGGTTTTGCTTTTTGCCCAGAATTTCCAGGGCATTCTTGTCAAACTGTGGCGCGACAAGGACTTCGTTAAAAAAAGAGGCGACCTGCTTCGCTGTTTCGGCATCGCATTTCCTGTTCAGGGCAATGATGCCACCGAAAGCGCTTGTCTTGTCGCACTCAAGGGCCTTTCCAAACGCCTCTGAAATTGTTTCCCCTGAGCCCACGCCGCAGGGGTTTGCGTGCTTTATTATCACTGCAACCGGCGCCTTGAACTCTTTCACCAATTCTATTGCCGCATTCGCATCATTGATGTTGTTGAAGCTCAGTTCCTTGCCCTGCAATTGCTTTGCAACCGCAATGCTGCTTTTTTGCGCCAAAGGTTCCCTGTAAAAGGCAGCCTTTTGGTGCCAGTTTTCGCCGTAGCGCAGTAGCTGCGCTTTTTCAAAGGTCAGGCTCAGCTTTTCGGGAAAAAAGCGCTTGCCCATGAACTCGTTGTGCAAAAAGTGGCTGACAACGCTGTCGTAGGCTGCTGTTTCCTCAAAGGCCTTTGCCGCAAGGCGTTTCCTGCTCTGCAGCGAAAGGCTGCAATTGTTTTTGCGCAGCTCGTCAATTATTGGGGCATACTGCGAAGGCGAAGTAACTATTGCAACGCCGCTGTAGTTTTTTGCCGCAGCCCTGACCATTGCCGGGCCCCCTATGTCAATGTTCTCAATCGCCTCTTCAATTGAAACAGCCTTTTTCCTGATTGTTTCCTTGAACTGGTAAAGGTTTACAACAACAAGGTCAATGGGCTTTATCCCCTGCTTCTGCAGGGCTTGCATGTGCTCTTTTTTTTGCCTGTCGGCAAGAATGCCTGCATGGATTATTGGGTGCAGGGTTTTTACCCTGCCGTCAAGCATTTCCGGAAAATTCGTGATTTCCTCTATTTTCTTTGCCGGAATTTTTGCCCCGGAAATTGCCTTGAACGTGCCGCCGGTTGCAATCAGCTCAATGCCAAGCGTGTACAACTGCTTTGCAAACTCAGGCAGCCCGGCCTTGTCAGTAACGCTCAAAAGCGCGGTCCTGACCCTCACATTGCCAGCAGTGCTATTCAAAAATCCTCACCTTTTTGCCCTCAACATTAATCTTTCCACAGGCAAACAATTTTATTGCCTTCAGAATAACTTCCTGCTCAGCTCCTTGCACCTTTTCCTTGAGTGATTCAACTGTTTCGCCTTTGGCAACCCGCACCTTTTTCTGCAAAATGACCGGGCCTGCATCAGGGTCCTCGTCCACAAAGAAAAGCGTGCAGCCGCTTTCTTTAACGCCGGCCTTCAGGACATCGGCATGGACATTGTGGTCCCAGCCCTTGAACGCAGGCAAAAGGCTTGGGTGAATGTTCATTGCCCTGTTCCTGAAGGCATTGATGAAAGGCTTGGACAAAAACTTGTTATAGCCTATAAGCAGCACAAGCTCAACTTTCCTTTCATTCAAAAGCATTGCAAGCTTCTCATCATACTCTTCCTTTGAAGCAAACCCGGCAGGGTCAAGGAAAATCGCCTCAATGCCATTGCTTTTCGCCCTTTCCAATGCAAACGCGTCCTTTTTGTTGCTTACCACGCACGCAATTTTTGCATCAAGCTCGCCGGCCTCAATCGCATCAATCACAGCCTGCAGGTCAGTGCCCTTTGTGCTTGCAAGAACGCCCAAAACGATTTTTTTCAAGGAAAAGGCCCCCAAATAAGTAAATTGACTGGACAATTCATTAAATAGTTTTCGCTGCATTTTCTTTTCCGAAATGCCAATAATAATTTATACTATTCCGGGCTGCCCGAAGTGCAGTGCGGCAAAAGCGCTGCTCAAAAGAAAGGGCGTTTCCTTCAGGGAAGAAAACGTGCAGGCAGACAGCGGGAAAATGCGCGAAATGACTGCAAAGCTCGGCAGCACCCTTGAAGCGGAAATCTGCCTGCCTATGCTTGACATAAGCGGAACAATGGTGCAGGGCTTTGAAAAAGAAAAAATCCTGGGAGCGCTGAAAGAAAAAGGGCTTTTAAAGGAATAGTTTGCCCCTATTCTGTTTAAGCGCTTATCCTGAAAAATCACGCTTTTAATTGCATCATAGCGAGCTCTGCAACATTGCCTGCAAGGCAGGCAATTGTCATGGGGCCAACGCCACCAGGCACAGGCGTAATAAAAGAGGCAACCTTTTTCACTGCCTCAAAATCAACGTCACCTACGGTCTTTTCGCCGCTTTTTGCAATGCCAGCGTCAATCACAACCGCACCGGGCTTCACCATGTCAGCCGTAATAAGCCCCGGCTTTCCCACAGCAGTGACAAGAATATCCGCATTCCTCGTGTGCGCCCCCAGGTCCTTCGTGTAAAAATTGCAAATTTCCACTGTTGCGTTCCTGTTCAAAAAAAGCTTTGCAAGCGGCCTGCCGACAACGATGGTATCATTGACGATGCACACATTGCTGCCCTCAATTTTTGCGCCTGTGCTTTCAACAAGCCTGAGAATGCCCAAAGCTGTGCAGGAAACAATGGATTCGTTGCCGTGGTCAAGCAAGCCGAGATTAACAGAGCTAAATCCGTCCGCGTCCTTTTCCGGAGAAATCTCATCAAGAACAGCAAACCTGTCAATGCCTTTGGGCAGCGGCAATTGGACAAGGATTGCGTGCACGTCATCCCTTTCGTCCAGCGCCTGGACAGCCTCAACAAGCTCCTGCTCTGAAACATTTTCGCCAAAGCGGACCAGTTCAAACGCAATGCCAAGTTCTTCACAGGCCTTTTTTTTCTTTTCAACGTAAAGCTCGGAAGCAGGGCTGTTTCCGGCAAGCACAACTGCAAGCTTTGGCGCAACACCCTGTTTTTTCAGCAAGGCAACCTTTTTTTTCACATTGCCAAGCAGGGCTTGGGAAACAACGTGCCCATCAATAAGTTTTGCAGGCATAAAAGCACTCACTTGTAGAAAGGAAAGCCGGAACAGAATTCCTTCACGTTCTTTTTTATTGAGGCCAGCTTTGCCTCGTCGCTGTGCGCGTCCAAGGCCTTCGCTATAAAGCCCGCGACCTCTTTCATTTCCGATTCCTTCATTCCCCTCGTGGTCAGCACAGGTGTCCCAATCCTTATTCCTGAAGGGTCCCAGGGGCTTCTTGTGTCAAAGGGAATTGTGTTCTTGTTGCAGTAAATGCCGGCAAGCTCCAAGGCATGCTCTGCCTGCTTTCCTGTAATGCCCCTGCTTTTGAAGACATCAACAAGCATCAAATGATTGTCTGTTCCGCCTGTGACAAGGCGAAGGCCTGATTCGGTAAGCCCCTGGGCAAGCGCCCTTGCATTCTTCACAATCTGCTTTGCATATTCCTTGAAATCAGGCTTCAATGCCTCGCCGAAGGCAACTGCCTTTGCCGCAATGGTGTGCTCGTGCGGCCCGCCCTGAAGTCCGGGAAAAACGGCCTTGTCGATTTTTTCGGCAAGTTCTTGCTTGCACATTATCATTGCGCTTCTCGGCCCCCTCAAGGTTTTGTGCGTTGTGGTTGTGACAACGTCAAAATAGGGAACCGGGTTCTCGTGCACTCCCGCAGCGCACAATCCCGCAATGTGGGCAATGTCCGCCATGCAATAAGCTCCGACAGTATCGCATATTTCCCTGAACCTTTTGAAATCAATTGCCCTTGGGTAAGCGGTGTAGCCGCTTAGGATGAGCTTTGGCTTTGCCTCTTTTGCCTGCTTTTCTATCGCATCATAATCAAGCATTTCGGTTTTTGGGTCAACGCCGTACTGCACGCACTTGTAAAGCTTTCCGGAAAAATTCACAGGGTGACCGTGCGTCAAATGCCCGCCTTCCGTGAGCTTGAGGCCCATGAAGGTGTCGCCGACATCCATGAGGGCATAGTAAGCGGCCATGTTTGCAGGGCTGCCTGAATTCGGCTGCACATTCACATGCTCTGCCCCAAAGAGTTTTTTTGCGCGTTCAATTGCAAGGTTTTCAAGGACATCAATGAACTCATTGCCGCCATAATACCTTTTTCCCGGATAGCCTTCACTATACTTGTTTGTGGCAACAGAGCCCATTGCCTCAAGCACTGCCTGGCTTACGAGGTTTTCGCTCGGGATAAGCTCAATGCCCTCCATTTGCCTTTTTTTTTCGGCTTCAATTGCGTCAAAAACAGCCTTGTCCTGCTTTTTCAAGCAATCCAAATGCAGTTGATACCTTGCTTCCATTGCCAATCCCCCAAAACAAATGCTAGAAATAAGGCTAAAAGTAATAAAAAGCTTTGGGAAGCACAGGCAAGAAACTTTTGGGAAAAGTTTCATCAAAAAAAGTGGCAATAAATATACTTTATAAGCCACAAAAAAGGGCGCCTGCCTTACACTTAAAGCCCTAAATTTAAGCAGCTTTAGGCGCAAATAAGCAAGACCTTTTTTGTGTTAAATAGGTATTAAAAATGGTCTCAGTAAAATTGTAATTATGCCTTTTATTGGTATAGATTCTGTCTTATTGACGCAGCAATTTCCTAGGCCCTTTAGGCAACCCATCTCAAGAAAGGGCTTGTTGGGCATTGGTGTTGAAACCAGCAACTTGGAGCAATTCAATGAAGCTTATTCCAAAAGCTTGACAGAGTTGTTCAAACAAAATAGCCACGAAATAAAACGCCCTGTTTATTGCGCAAGGGAGATTGCTGGCATATTGGGGTTTGAAACGCTGGAAGAAGAATTAGCGGCGTTATCCGCTTTTAAGGACTCACTGCTGCCAGCGATAGAAAAAGTGCACTTATTTTACACTTTTATTTTTGGGTTAAAAGAAGGGCTTGTTTCTATTTATGGACAGAGCCCAAACTATGTAAGAATCCCGCTAACTTCACAGGATAAAAACGTTCAAGATTTTTATGATCTGATTTCAAACGCATACCCCGTGCTGTGCGCTTGGGAACTGAGGCAATATAAAAACGCCTCAACCCTGTTTTTGGATAATTTCCAAGGCAGAGTGTGCCCAGCATGGCTGGAACTTGGGAATGCCCAAGATATCCTTGCTTATTACAAGGGCGACCAGTGCAACAAATTGATATCAGCAGCCGACATACTGTTAAGGCTCATAAAAATAAAAATGATACCAAACAAAGCCTGTTTCCTCAAACCAGAAATAGACAAAATATCAGGGCTATTCGGAAACAAAACTCAAGCTTACTTTATTGGCAAGCAATGCCTCAACAAAATCACGCCGCATGTCCCGTCCAGAATGAAACCACATCATTTAGTCAAGCACCCAGTAGCATACCTCGTAAAAGAAAACCCGCAGGACGATGGCGAAGAATCAATAATCGAAAATAGCCCCTTATTCAATGAAGTAATCAAAAAAATAAATTCTGATGGTGGGTGCGCTAAATATTTCCACCCAGATGACGACTCAAGAGAGATTAAAGAAGGAGACCAAATGGTTCCTTTCGGAAAAAGAGGCGACCAAATATTCGAAAAACTAAAAAGGGCTAGATACCCAATTGAAAAATTCTCTTAATATAGTACTTTACTTCAGCCCCCGACGTGGGCTGCTGAAGTAAATATTTACTACGCATTTGATATTTAAAAACATATCGAAAAGTTACCTCGCACTTAAAGCCCTAAATTTAAGCAGCTTTAGGCGCAATCTCTGTTTGAATGCAAAGCTAAGGGCGCCAAAAGGATTAAAAGCAACAAAAAAGGATAATGTAAAAAAAAGGCATTGCAAAATGAAAATTTTTGACAGGGATTTCAGGGAAATTTTTTCCGCACAGCTTTTTTCAATATTCGGCGGCCTGATAGCAGGAATAATCCTTGCAGTGTACACTGACAAGATTTTT
>JBAZQI010000008.1:0-39821 GCA_041645325.1 archaeon | reverse complement strand
TAGCATCTCTAAGGTTTTGCAGGCGCAAAAAGGCTTTTACCTGATGGTTTTTGAAAGGACAATGCCTGCGGCAACCATATACAAAAGGCTTCCCAGTACAGAATTTACGGTGAATCCTACCGGGTAATTCATTGAAGTGAACACAATGAAAGCGTTTGGCAGGCCTGCCAAAATCCAGGCATACAGGCCGAATGCCTTTCCTCTTCTCACGCCAGTGACCTTGAATGCGTCCTTGAATTTTGCGTATGCGATTGACATCGCAAAGCCAAGAACCCAAGGGTATGCAAAGTAGAATGCCATCAAAGGATCTTCGGCTTCCCTCATTCCCCCGAGGGCAAAGATGTCAAACGGCAGAACAAACTGCACCACCATTGACACAGCCCAGGAAATGAGGAAGATTGCAAGGCCTGCTGCCAAGCCTCCAAGAACAACTTTTTTTACGTCAAAGTGCATCCTGTTCACCTATTAAAAATAATTTTTGGGAAGGCTTGCCGCAAGGCAAGTCTCCCGTTTTTTTTTGTTTGCAGAACAGATTCTAACTTTTTCCTGCAAGGCCTTTTTTCTTAACGTAAGCCCAAACCTTTTTGGTCATTTCGCTTGGCGGAATTGGTGCTGAGCCAAAGACGCTTTCCATTGTATCAGAGCAGCCCTTGAAGCAGACCGTGTAGCCTCCAAATGCTTTCTTTGCTGGCATATTTTCAACCTCCCAATGTTTTAAGAATTTGATAAGTAATAAGTAAATGCTGTTTTTAAAGCTTGCCATAGAGGGAAAACAGCACTTTTCATTGTTCCGGCTTTTGAAGCACAAGCACGCTTTCCCTCACAGTGCCAACTTTTATTGTGCGGTTTCTCATGCATTGCACGCACCTTGCCACTATCTTGTCAATCTTTTTGAAGCCGATTTTTTCCGCTTCCTGAATCAGGATGTCATCTGATTCAATTGTTTCGTATGGAAAGCAGCCCCCGCCCACAACTATTATTGCCTTGCCGCCTGGCTTCAAATAATGGAACATGTTCTGCAAAACCTTGCGCATGTCGTCAAAGTATGCCTTTGCAACCAAAGGCATTTTTGTCTCAAAATCCCTGCCTGTTGCGCCGTCCTGAATGTGCGCCCTGAGCTTGGTTTCCTGTTCCTTGAAGAAAAGCCCAAGTTCCATCTTGTAAACGCTTGCATACTCTATCTTGTTCAGGTAAGGGGGGCTTGTCACAACAGAGCCAACGCTGTTTTCCTCAAGCTTTGTTATTCTTGCGTCCGCTTCAAACACCTCCGGCTCAGGCCCGTTTGGAGTACAGCGCTTCAAATCAATGAGCATTTTTTTTGCCTTGCCCAAAAAAAGCTTTTTCACAGGCATTGCAGGCTTCTTCTGCTTTCTCAGGCTGCCGCCGACCTTGACAACATTTGCAACCCTGCCTGTTGTGTCAATGAGCGCAAGCAAAAAAAATGCCCTTGCCCTCGTGTCCCGGATCTTTTCGGTTTCTTTGTAGTAAAAGTAAATGTCATCCAGCTGCCTTTCATAAAAAAGCCGCCTTATCGCCTTGTTCGGAAACTTTCCAACCTGCCTTGGATATAGCCTCCCGAATTCTGCCAGGGTTTCCTCAAGCTTTGCAACATCATAATCGCGCGTTTTTGCCTCGGCAACAAACGCGGCCAAAGGGCTCACATCAAAGCCGATTGCCTTCAAGCCAAGCTGCTTGCAAGCAAGCAGCGTTGTGCCAACACCGCAAAATGGGTCAAGAACAGGCCCTTCAAGGCAAAACTCCTTTACCGCCCATTCAACGAATTTTTTCGCATAGCCTTCCTTGTAATAAAACCAGTTGTGGATGGGCTCTTCCTTGTTCGGGACAAAAGTAACAAGCTCCTGCAGATTACCCGGAACCATAGGATCACACGCCCAAAAACAGCTTTATTGCAATCATGAATGCAATTCCTGTAAGGAATGAAACAAAAGCGCCCATTGCCTTCTTCATGCTTGGCTGCTTGTGCAATTCGGGAATCAAATCGCTTGCCCCGATGTAAATGAAGCCGCCTGCGGCAAACGGCAAGAGGTACATTGCAAGGCCGCCTGTCCCGAGGAAAAAAAAGCCGGCAATGCCGCCGATAATACTGGTCATCTGCGCAAGCAAATTGTACAGCAAGGCTTTTTTCCTGTCAAAGCCGCCGTACACCAGAACGCCAAAATTGCCAAGCTCCTGCGGCAGCTCGTGGCTTATTACTGCCAATGTTGTTACAAAGCCCACGCCGGCATTCACCAAAAAGCTTGCCGCAATGATGAGGCCGTCAACAAAATTGTGTATCGCATCCCCAAAAAGAATCAAATAGGAAAAGGCATGCACATCACACTTGCCCTCATGGCAATGGTGCCAATGCAAAAACCTTTCAAGAATAAAAAACAAAATAAAGCCTGCAAAAACAAGGTAAAATGCTTCCATTGCAGGCATTTCTTCCAAAGATTCGGCAAGAAGGTGGAAAAATGCGCCTGCAAGCAATGCGCCGGCGGAAAAGCCCACAAGAATGTGCAGGATGCGGTCAAGGGTTTTTGCGCTCCAGCCAAGCGTTACTGCCCCAATAAGGGCAACAAGGCTGTTTGCAATCGTTGCCGCAAGAATCAATGCAAGGACGCTCATGGCAACAAATATTCAGGGAACCCTTTTAATTCCTTTCCAGTCAAACAGGGCGAAAACCCTTGCCTACCTTTTGTAAATGTCATCATGGTGCCCGAACTTGTCAAACAGGATGAATTTTTTCTCTTTGAACACCCTGAACAGCAGGACAAAGCTTTTTGCAACATGCGCCCTTTTGTAATCCTTCAGGCCATAGCGCAGGTTCTTGTAGAACTCAATAGTCTTTTCATCCCTGGATGCTATTTCCTCAATCTTTTTCATTAAGGCCTCGTATGTCTTTCTGTCCTTTCTGAAAAGCCTTGCCTGCGTTTCCTCAAGGCTATCGCTGGCATCGTATTTGAATGGCACCTACTTCGCCTCAATAATCTTCCTAAGGTCCTTGACACTCCTGCTTCTGAACCCGTATTTCTTTATGTGCCTGTCGCAGGAATTAATCACTTCCCTGATAACCTCTTCCCTAACCTCGGGCTCAACAAATTCCTCACCGTACATTTCCGCAAACTTGTCGAGCGCCTGCCCCTTGTCATTAAGGCCGTACTTTTCCTTGACAACCCCGAGAACCCTGCTTGCGTAATCGCTTACCTTTATGTTCATCGCAACAGTCTTGCCCAAATAACATCACCTAACATAAACTTAGTTAAACTAATTTATAAGGCTTTCCCTTTTCAGCAAAACGCCTTCAGCCCTGCCTGCCTTTGCCCTCCGGCCTCAATGAATGCCTGCGCCCTTTTCACAATCACGCCTGCCTTTTTCAGCTCCTTAAAATCATTGAACTTTCTTTGCTTCCTTTGCCTCAAAATATTTTCCGCGCCCTTTGGGCCGATGCCAGGCACGCGCAAAAGCTCTTCCCTGCCTGCGCAATTCACGTCAACAGGAAAAAGGTTTGGATTGTTTTTTGCAACCTCAAATTTGACATCGCGTGCAAGCCCAAAATTTCCGTGTTCATTCAATCCAAGCCCCAATTCCTTCAGTTCAAAGCCATAAACCCGCAAAAGCCAGTCAGCCTGGTACAATTGATAAGCCCTTTCAGGCCTCTCGGCTTTTGCATTTTCAAGAGGCGTTCCAGGGACAGGCCTGAAAGCGGAAAAATAGGTGCGGTGCAAAGCTGTTTCCCCGTACAACGAATCCATTTTTTTCAAAACGTCAAAATCCGTTTCTCCGGCTGCCCCCAAAATAAGCTGCGTGGTAAAGCTTATGCCGCCGATTTTTCTTTTTGCCTCATCAATCCAGCGCAGCCTTTTTTCCAAATCGTTTGCATAATCCTTCGTGCTCCCAAGCCCGCCAAAAAAACCTGCATTCGGCACCTCAAGGTTCAAAGAAAGCCTGTTTGCATAGCGCGCAAGCTCAAACACCTGTTCCCTGGGCGTTGTCGGCAAAACCTTCAAATGCACATAACCCTGAAAGCCGAACTTTTGCCGCAGCAGCCTTGCGCTCTCAATCATCTTTTCCGTTGCCCTTTCAGCATCGCCTGAAACAGCCGAGCTCAAAAACAGGCCCTGCGCAATTCCCTGCCTTGCAAACGCCATAAAGCTTTTTGCAAGCTCTTCCGGCTCCAATTCAACCTTGCGCTGCCGGGACCCGCTGTTCACACAATACCTGCAATCGTGAATGCAGGCATTGCCCTGCAGCACCTTAACAAGCCTGCACTGCTCGCTTGTCGCAGTGCAATCATGGACAAAAGAGGCATAATCAGGGGGAATTCCTGCTTTCCTGCTGCTCTTCTGCTTCACGCCGCCGCAGCTGTCCCAAGAAGCGGCTGAGCCAAGCCTCTGCAACTTTTCAAGGGTATCCATTCCAGAAAAAAAGCGCTCCCTGAAATAAACCAATTAGGATGCCGGGTTTCCGGTGAATTTTATTGCTATCCTGTCCAAGTCCCAGGAATCACTTGAACTTCCTGTGCTCTACCACATGCATTGCAACATCGGCAATTGTTTTGAGCAGCATGAAGAGAACTATTGTTATCCATCCTGCGCCCGCAAGCCAGAGGACAGGCCCGAATATTATAGTCAAATGCATTGGAATGATTCTTGCGTAGGGAAAAAGCATTATGGCTCCTATGTTTTTCTTCTCCCGGCCTTTGTCCTTATTATGGCTGAATGAAAACCAGTGGTCGGCAAAGAAGGCAGTGCCGGCAATCAGAACAAAGAGCAAATCAAGCAGGCTAATGCCTTGGTTGTATACAAAGACACTTATGAAGGTAAAAATCATCAGAAAGACAAAATAACCAAAATGAAAAAGCCCGTAGTGGAATGCAAAAAAGCACGCGGTAAAGACTTTTGTTTCCTTGGTAGGCTCAACCTGCTTGTTGCCTATGTAAAAGCCTTCGGTTGAAAAGTCATTCAGGGACAGGATGCGTTTGAAGTTGAATACGCCGATTATCACGCTTTGAATCCAGTAAGTCCACATCACGAGAATCAGGTTCCAGTTCAAGGCCACTGTAAAAACAATTGTAAGAAGGTTTGACGCGATAAGGAAAATTGTTGAAGGGTCGCGCAAAACGCCGCCAATAGGCGGTTTCACAGTTGAGTCATTGCCCGCTTTTTTGAACGGGTTAAAAGAAACGCCATTTGCATAAACCTTCATAAGGGAAAATAGCGCTTTGCAGAATAAAAGCATTTTTGTTTAAAAAAATTGTGGTGCCAGCCAATAACCTCATTGCCCGCAGCACACTTTTTGCCAGGCTAAAGCTTTTTTTCCAAGCGGTAAGCGCGCTCTTCTTTTTCAAACTTTGCCTCAAAGCCCATGCTTTTTGCCAGTGCAATCATTGCCATGTTTTCGCTTGACACAAGGCCCCAAATCCTTTTGATGCCCCTTGCCCTTGCAACGCCCTCAGCATATTCCAAAAGCGCCCTGCCAAACCCTTCCCTCCGGAACACATCAGTAACCGCAATTGCAAATTCCGCGCTGTCGCCGCCGGCATCCTTTATGAAGCGGCCCATGCCCAAAAGCCGCCTGTTTTTGCCGGGCTTTTCCACAACAATTGTTATTTCCCTGTCATAATCATTGAAACAATACCTCACAAGCATCTCATGCGTCATCTTTTTTATCGGATGGAAAAAACGCTTCCTCGCTGTTTCCTTTGAAAAGCTACTGAACAGCTTTTCCATAAGCGGCTCATCCTCTGGCTTAATTGCCCTGAAAACAAAAGACTCTTTTCCAATGCGCCCCTTTTTTTCAAGCTCGGCGGGATAAGGCCTTATTGCAGGCACAGGGCAGCTGTTATCCTGCCCACACCTTGACAAAACAACCCTTGCATCAACAGCAAAAAAACCCTGTTTTGAAACAACCAATGGGTTGATGTCAATCTCCTCAATTTCGGGAAAGTCCACGGCAAACTGCGAAAACTCGACAAGAATGCGCTCAAGCCCGCGCAAATCCGCCTTGACCCTCGCCTTTGGCCCGAAAAAAAGCCCGTGAATCCTTGTGTTCATTATCATCCTTTTGGCAAGAGTCTGCGTCAGGGGCGGCAGGCCGATTGCCCTGTCTCCAAAAATTTCTGCGGTTATTCCGCCCGCGCCGAAAACAAGCACAGGCCCGAAAATCGGGTCGTTCTTCTTGCCAAGAATAAGCTCGACATTTCCCATGCCAACCATTTTCTGCACGCTCGCCCCGCCAATCCGCGCATCAGGCCTTGCCTTTTTCGCATTGGCAACAATCCCGTTAAACGCGGCCCTGACCTCTTTCTCCGAAGCAAGGTTCAGGGCAACGCCGTTCACATCGCTCTTGTGCGTAATGTCATCCGAAGCAATCTTGAGCGCAACAGGATAGCCGATTTCTTCCGCCATTGCAGTGGCCTGCTTTGCGCTTGCAGCCAAAAAAGTTTTGTTAACAGGCAGGCCGTACTCTTCAATCATTTTCTTTGAATCAACCTCGCTCACAATCAATTGCCCCCTCTTAAGATAATCGGCAATCATTTTCCCAATCATTGCCCTGTCAGGCTTTTTCCTGAATTCAATCTCTTCCGGCGTTTCATAAAGGTTCCTGATATTCCGCCTGTAGGAATCCATGTAGCTGAACACCCTCACAGCCTCTTCAGGGGTCCTGTAGCATGGCACGCCCTTTTTCCTCAGTATCTCCCTGCCTGCCTCGACAAAGCTTTCGCCAATCCAGCAGGCAAGAACCGTTTTGCCGCAGCCCCTTGCCTTTTCCGCAACGGCCCTTGCAACCTCGGCTGGCCTTGAAACCGCCTGCGGGCTCAAAATCACGATTATACAGTCGGCATTCTTTTCCATGAACGCAATATCAAGCGCCTTTTCATAGCGCCCTGGGTCGGCATCGCCCAAAAGGTCAACAGGGTTGCCCTTGCTCCAATTTGCAGGCATATGCCTTTCAAGCGCATCCATTGATTCCTTTGAAAGCTGGGCAAGCCTGCAGCCCCTTGTGATTATTGCGTCAGTTGCCATCACTCCCGGGCCGCCGCCATTTGTCACAATCAAAACCCTGTTGTCCTTTGGCAGAGGCTGCTTTGCCAATGCCTCGCTGCATCCGAGCAAATCCTGAATGTCCTCAACCCGCACAATTCCAGCCCTTTCAAATACAGCCTCAAAAACAGCGTCATTGCCGGCCATGCTTCCTGTGTGCGAAACAGCAGCCTTTGCGCTTTCCGCAAATCTCCCTGATTTTGCCACAATGATGGGCTTGCTTTCAGAGAAAGCCTTGGCAGCGCTCATGAAGCCCCTCGCATCCCTGACGCTTTCCATATAAATGGCAATGCTTTCAATCTCGGGGTCAAGCTGCAAAAAATCAATCAGGTCCGCAAAGTCAATGTCAAGCATTGAGCCAACGGAAATGAAATACTTGAAGCCGACCTTTTGCTTCAAAGCCCAGTCGAGGATGCCGGAGCACAAAGCGCCCGACTGGCTGATCAAAGCCATCTTTCCGGGCAGGGCATTCCTGATGGCAAAGCTTGCATTAATTCCCTTGTCAGTCCTGATATAGCCAAGGCAATTCGGGCCAAGCAGCCTGATGCCTGTTCCCCTGATTGCATCGGCAAGCTCTTTTTCCCTCTCTTTACCCGCCTCGCCTGCCTCGCCAAAGCCACTGCTCACAACAATCACCGAGCCGACCTTTGCCTGCACACATTCCTTAACAAGCCCAGTAACTGTCTCGGCAGGCGTTGCAATTATCGCGAGGTCAACCTTGCCGCTGATTTCAAGCACGCTCTTGTGGCACTCAATGCCAAAAACGCTTTTCCCCTTCTGGTTCACGGGATAAACAATTCCGGAAAAACAGCCCCCAGCAAGGTTCTTCATCAGGGAATAGCCGACATGCCCCTTTGTATTGCTCGCGCCAATCACGGCAATGGATTCAGGGTCAAACATCTTCCCAAGGGATTTCATCGCATAACCTAAAAGGGCGAGGAAATATAAAAACCAGAGCCCCCTTTCCAAAACGGATAAAAAAACAATGCCCTTTCCTTAAACTGCAGGGCAATCCAAATGCACGACATTGCAATAATACAGGGCATCCTTGACGCCGTTCTTGAACGCGCCAAAGGCAGGAACTTAAAGCTCATTGAGCTGGACATTGAAATCGGCGCGCTCAAATTCGTGGAACCGGAAAACGCGCGCTTTTGGCTCAAAGAAATGCTCAAAAAAGAATTCGGCCCAAAGCTCAGGGCAAAAATTTCAATCAAAACCATTGAACCGGAAATAAAATGCAAATGCGGCTTTCAAGGCAATGCCAAAGAGGTTCATGCAACGCACGACATGGTGCACGCAGGCATTTTTGAAATGCACTGCCCGAAATGCAATGGCCATGATTTTGAAACAGTGAAGGGAAAAGAAGTGTTAATCAGGGGCATGGAATTCAGATGACCGGAAAAAAAATCCTGATGGGCATTGGCTCGGAACTGCGGGGAGATGATGCAATAGGCAACAGGATTGCAGTGGAATTCAAGGCTTTTGGCAAAACCGGGTGGATTTCACTGCCCTGCGAAACGGTGCCTGAAAACTTTGCAGGCATTGTTGAAAGGGAAAAGCCCCTGCTCCTTGTAATTGTGGATGCGGCAAACATGAATCTCGCGCCTGGTGAATTCAGGCTGCTCCCCAAAAAAAAGCTTAACTCAATTGTCTTTGGAACGCATGGCATGCCGCTGAAGCATCTCGTGGCAAGGCTTGAAAAAAGCGCGGAAAAAACCCTTTTCATTGGCGTGCAGCCGGAAAACATTGGCCTTTCCGAAACGCTCTCGCCAGCGCTTGAAAAGGCAAAGCAAAAGCTCTTGGAAATAATTTCAAAAGAAGAATGGAACGAAATCAAAAGCCTTTAAGCAGCAACCGAAAAACAAAAGGCTTAAAATCGCAACAGCGACCGAGTGCCCTGCAGGGTACGAAGCAAGAAAAGCTATTGCTTTTCTATGTTTTGGTTTTCCCAAGGCTTTTTCTGAACCTGTAAGGTTCAGAAACCGTAAGAGATGCTAAAGCATCTCTAAGGTTTTCCGCAGAAAAAAGGCTTTGCGCCATCAGGCGCGTTTTTCCCAAGGCTTTTGTGCTGCGGCACAAAAGGCTTATTGTTTTTTGTAATCGGCAAGCAAAAAGTCCTTTGTGGAGGAAAGCGCCTTCACGGGGCAGGCGTCAACGCATTGCCCGCAAAATGTGCACCTTGACAGATGGTAATGCACCTTGCGCTCTTTTTCCAAAAAATCAAAGCAGTTTGCAGGGCAAACCCTGATGCAGAGCCTGCAGCCAATGCACTTTTCCCGGTCATATTCAACCCTGCCCCTGAAGCCCTCCGGCACCGGAACAGGCTTGTTCAATAAGGCTTTGCCTTGTTCAACCTTTTCAAGAAGCCCTTTCACCGAGTCTGGAGTCCTCTTCACAGGAAACCTGTTTGTGAAAGGTTTCCTGAACAATTGCCTCAAGAGCTCTTTTGCCATCTCAAACATCTTCACACCGTTCCAATCAGGTCAATTGAAACAAGCACAAGGCCAAACAGGGCAGCAATGGCCGCATAAGCCCAGTAGACCTTGACAATCTGCGTAATCCTCAGCCTTGCAACGGCAACCCTTGCAAATATGCTGCCAAAAAACATCACGGCAAAAACCTTCACCAAAAAGAAAATTGCATCCCCTGCATTGCCCAAAATGCCCTGCATTCCCAAAGTGCCTGAGATTTCCCAGGGCAGGAAAATCGCGACAACAAGCGAGGCAAAGGCAAAAGCCTTGACGGCGCCGGCAACATAAAACAATGCAAGGTTCCTGCCGCTGTATTCGACAAGAAGGCCGCCCGCAATTTCTGTTTCCGCTTCCGCGGCGTCAAAAGGCAGTGCCCCGGTTTCTCCAGGCATCACAAAAATCATTACAAGGAACAAAAGCAGCAGCCCAATGATGCCCAGTGGCCCGACAAGCCCCCACACAGGCGCGCTTGAAATCGCGGCCAAAGAAAAGGCCTGAACATTGTGCCCTGCAGCCGAAACAAGCCAGGCAATGGAAGCAATCGTTATGGCCAAAGGCATCTCATAGCCAAGCATTGTGACAATCTCCCTCTGTGCCCCGACTGTCGCGTAAGGCGAAGAAGACGCAAAGCCCCCCAAAGCCATTGCAAGAGAAGGCACTGCCAAAAGGTAAAGCACAAGCACAAGGTCGCCATAGCCTTCAAGCAGCGCCTGCAGCCCAAAAAGCGGAATGTAAAGCAGCACTGCAATGGCCGCCGTGAGCGCAACAACAGGCATCAGTTCAAAAATCCATTTCACCGCGTCCTTTGGCACAATGTTTTCCTTGAGGAAAAGCTTTTTCACGTCAATGAAGGGCTGCACCAAAGGCGGCCCAATCCTTGCCTGCATTCTCGCCGCCAGCACGCGCTCAATTCCCCTGAAAAGCAGGGCAAAGAAAATGCCGGCAATGGCAAAAGCTGGCAAAAGCAGGATATTCATTTCAAGGTCCCCCAAGGCAACAGGCCGAATGCCCAAAAAGCGTTCATTTCAATTGCCCCCTCAAAGCCCTTGTCTTTTCAACCGAAAGCCTGTGCATTGCCTCATTGTCAAAAACCCTTTCATTGCCGCCCTCAACAGCAACAGCCCTGTTTGCACAGGACATGCAGGGGTCTGTTGAAGCCGCAATTATCGGAACATCGGCAATCTGCGCGCCCAAAAGCATCGGCCCCCATGGCAAAAGGTTATTGTAAGTGGGAGCGCGCACCTTCCAGCAGAAAGGTGCTTCCTCTCCAACAAGCCTCACATAATGAATGACTTCGCCCCTCGGAGCCTCAAGCCTTCCAATGCCCTCGCCCTTGGCATTTTTCAAATCCGCAAGAAGCTTCACCGCCTTTTCCTCGTGCACTATCTTCCCTTCAGGCATCTGCTTCAGGCTCTTCTCAATCAATTCAATGGACTGCTTTACCTCAAGCAGCCTGACAACAATGCGGTCAAACACATCGCCATTGATTTCCCCCAAAGCGTCCTTTGGGGTAATGGCCCTGACATCAAGCGCGGGGTAAGCGGCATATGGCTCGTCCTGCCTAACATCCTTTTCAACGCCTGAAGCCCTCGCAGTCGGCCCCACTGCGCTGAATGCAAGCGCATCCTTCCTGCTCAAAATGCCTATGCCCTTTGTCCTGGCCCTTATCACAGGGTCCTTCATGAAAATACCGCAAAGCTTTCCAAAGCCCTTCCTGTAAAACTCAAGCCCCTGCCTTATGTTCGCAGCCTGCTTTTCATCTATGTCGCGCCTCACGCCGCCAATCATAATCATGCCCTTCGTAATCCTGTTTCCTGTCAGGGCTTCAATGATGTCCAAAATAGTTTCCCTCATTTTCCATGTGTAATGCATCACGCTGTCAAAGCCAAGCTCGTGCGCTGCAACGCCAGCCCACAAAATGTGCGAGTGAATCCTTTCAAGCTCCGCCACAATCGTCCTTATGTACTGCGCCCTCTCAGGAACCTCAATGCCGGCAATGCCCTCAACAGCCCTGCAGAAAGCCATTGAATGGCAGATGTTGCAGATTCCGCAAATCCTTTCCGCCAAATGGATTATCTGCACAGGATTGCGCCTCGTGCCCATCCATTCAATGCCCCTGTGAGCCTGGCTCATCTCAAAATCAACCTTTGCAACCTTTTCCCCCTCAATCTCAAGGTTGAACCTCACAGGCTCCTTGAGCGCAGGATGAACAGGGCCAACCGACAAAGAAAAGGAATTGCCCTCAATTTCCTTCTTCACAGGCTCTGCAATCCCCTCAGGCGTTCCCCTGCCTGCTTCCGCATCCTTGCCCGCTTTCGCCTCCCCGAAGGATTTTCCGCGCTTAATCGCACGCTTCATTTCGCTTCCTCCCTGTTGAGGTTCCTCACAAGCCTTTCAGGCCCCTTTGAATCGCGCCTCCATGGGAAAACGCCTTTCGGGAATTCTTCTGGCAGGAAAAGCCTTCTGGCATCAGGAATTCCCTGCACCTTGACGCCAAGCATCTCCTGAATTTCCCTCTCGGAAATCAGCGCAGCCGGAACAAGGTCGGTAATAGTGGGAACAACCAAATCCTTTTTCGGCAACGCAACCTTCAAAACAACGCATAACTCCCCGAATTTCGTCCCATAACCCAAAGTGAAAATGTAATTCAGCTCAATTGTTTCGCCCAAATCACAGCCGGCTATAACGGAAAAATGCGGCATTTCATAAAGCCCGCAAAGATGTTTTACCGCCTCCTTGAAGGAATACCTTTCAACCGAAATCCAGAGCCTTTCAACCGAAGCCTTTTTTCCTACGGGAAAAAAGCCTTGGGAAAAATCGCCTCCGGCATCAGCCTTGCCAACGCCGCTGTTCTCAAAGCGCGTTATTTCAGCCTTTGAAACCGAGGCGCCGAACTTTTTCTTAAAGGAGCCTAAAACATCCCCTGGCCTCATAAACTCACGCCCCTGCTTCCTTTCCCGCAAAAAAATTCCGGCCTCATTTCTTCGCCCCCATTTCCTCAAGTAGTGCCCATGCCTTTGCAACACCGTAAATTATTGCCTCCGGCCTGGGCGGGCAGCCGGGAACATAAACATCAACAGGAATAATTTTGTCAACAGGGCCTGCAAGGCAGTATGATTCGTAAAACACGCCGCCTGTGCTGCCGCAGTTGCCGATAACCATCACAATCTTGGGCCCTGGAACCTGTTCATACACAAGCCTGAGCTTTTTCTCCATGTCAATCGTGACAGGGCCAGTTACAAGCAGCACATCGGCGTGCCTTGGCGTTCCCACAAGCCTCATGCCAAACCTTTCAATGTCATACCTTGGTGTCAAAGAGGCAACAATCTCAATGTCGCAGCCGTTGCAGGATCCTGTGTTCACATGAAACACCCACAATGATTTCTTCAAATCCTTAATGCTCATAAAACACCACTGAAAATGAAAAGCGCGGCCATTGCCGCAATCACAAGCACAAACCAGAAAAAATAATCATTGACAATGCCCGAATGCATTTTCTTCAATGCAAAGTAATAATCATGCAATGCCTCAAAAAACCCCCAGTACATGTTCGCAGGCCTGATCCTCGCATCCTTTACAACGTTTCCGGAAAAGAAAGGCAAAGCCTGCCCTGCATCCTTGCCTGCGTTTTTCCGCCCAAAAGACCTTGCAATGAAAACAGCAATTGCCACTGCCCCCACAACCGCAACCATTGCAAGAGGGCTCCAAAAGCCTGCGCCTGTCTCAATCATCATTTATCAGACCACCGCCCCGATATAGCCGCACTGCCCGAGCAGGGCATTCACGGCAGGATTGACAAGCCATTCAAGCACAAGGTCAGGGAACAATCCAAACAAAAGCACAAGGGCCGCAAGAATTGCCATTGGCGCAAGCATTCCGATGGGAACCTCTTTGACGCCTGCCTGCACCGCCTCCTTTGGTCCGAGGAAAATGCCGCTGAACGCCTTGACAAAAGACGCAAGGGTAAGCAGGCTCACAACCATTGCAATTGCGGAAAGCACCGGGCTGAACTCAAACACAGACTCATAAATGATGAGCTTTGACGCAAAGCCGTTGAAAGGCGGCATTCCTGCGATTGCCAGTGCCCCGAACAGGAAAAATACGGCAGTGTAAGGCATCTTGTGCGCAAGCCCGCCCAATTTGTTCATGTCGCGCGTGCCGGCTACATAAAAAACTGCGCCAGCAGTGAAAAACAAAAGCCCCTTATAGAGCGCATGGTTAAACACATGGAACAACCCTCCTTGAATTGCCCTGAAGCCGAATTCGGAAACCATTGCGGCATTTCCAAGCACTGACAGGCCAACGCCTACGCCCAAAAGCATGTAGCCAGTCTGCGAAACCGCATGGTAAGCCATGAGCCTTTTGATGTCACTCTGCTTTATTGCCATTGTGACCCCGATAAACATTGAAAGAACGCCAAGCACAATCATTGCAAGCCCAAGCAGGTCAATCAAGGGCATGCTGCCGTAAAGCGTAAAGCCAACCCTGAAAAGCGCATAAAGGCCTGCCTGGCTTGCGACAACAAGCATTGCCGAAACTGCGGCAGGCGCCTCGCCATAAGCGTCGGAAACCCACATGTGCAATGGAACGGCGCCGCACTTCAGGGCAAAGGCAGAAGCAAGCAAAACCAGGGCAAACTTGTCAAGGAAAGAAAACCGCATTGCCCCTGCCAGGGCAGCCATGTTCAGCAAATTGTACTGGCTGTACAAAAAGCCCGCGGCAAGCAAAACCATCAGGGCCGCAACAGAGCTGACCGCAAGATACTTGAAGCCCGCTTCCGCAGATTCGCCCCTGCCGGAATAAAACGCAATCAAGCCTGCCGAGGCAATGCTCAAAATTTCCAAAAACACGAAAAGGCTGAAAAGGTCGCCGGTAAAAACCATTCCAAGCATTGCCGCCGTCATCAAAAGCATAAGGGCAAAGTATTTGTCCAAATTTTCGTGCTTTTTCATCGCCTGCATCGAGTAAACGCACGCAAGCAGTGCGATTGAAACAGAGGCAACTGCCATGAAAGTTGAAAGCGCGTCAATTTCCATGACAATCCTCACAGGGAAGCCTGCGGGCGAAACAAGGCCAGGCGCAATTGCCCCCACGGCATAGGTCACAACGCCGTTTGCAAGCACGTTCAAGGCAAGAAGAGCAACCTCAATGCCTGCAAAAGCAATTGCCGCAAACGCCACAAGGTTCCTTATCTTAGCGCCTGCCCTTCCAAGCAACGGCATGAGGAAAGCCGCAAGCAACGGAACCGCAATTGCAAGCACAGGCGCGTGCTCGGCAAGGAAAATCATTCAGAAAGCCTCCTTGTGCAACCGCAAGGCCTGTCGGCAAAAAAGGAATTTCATTCAGAAAGCCTCCTTTTGCCGCTGTCCAAAGAACCGTATTGCCTGTAGATTATTATTGCAAACGAAAGCATGAGCGCGGAAACAGCAAGGCTGATTACAATTGAGGTAAGGGTCAATGACTGCGGCGTTGGCAGGACCATCCAGAGCTCTGGCGCGCTTGTAAAAATCGGCGCAATTGCGTTCTCCCTGTAGCCAAGGCTCACGAGGAAAAGGTTGGCCGCGCTTCCCATGACCACAATCGCCATCGCAATCTTTATCAAATTCCTTTTGAACACAAGCGCGCAAAAGCCAAGGCCAATGAGGCATGCAACCGCGATGAAAACACTGCTGATCATTTTTTCGCCTCCGAAGAAAATATCAGCACAACAACCATTGAAAGCGCGGCAAACACTTCCAGGCCGACGGCAATGTTCATCAAAGGAATCACGCCCGCAGTTCCCAAAAAGCCGGGGTTTGCCCCAAACGGAACAGCATTGCCGAAAAACAGCCCTGTGCCCAAAAGCCAGTTCCTGAAAAAGGTTGAGCCAAGGCCAAGGAAAGCAAGCAAGGCAAAAGCCCCCAGGCCAATGCTTTCAAGCATTAAGAGAAAATCCCTGCGCATTGCCCTGCCAAAAATTCCCTTCCCAAAGGCAACCGCAAAAAGCGCGGCAACAGTTGCCATCACAGCCCCGCCGGGGAATCCGCCGCCGGGAGTCAAATGCCCGTGCAAAATTATGTATAAGCCGAAGATTGTTACGGGCACTGCAAGAACGCAGGCAATGTTTTTCACAATAAAGGAAAGGCCCTGGTCTTCAAAGCTCATTTTTTCAGGCCCCCCATTGCAATGAAAACGCCGGTTGCGGCCGCAAACAGCACACTCGCCTCGCCAAGCGTGTCAAAGCCCCTGTAATCAAAAGTGACCGCTGCCACAATATTGTTGCTCCCTGTTTCTACCTGGCCGTTTTCGATAAAATAATCATCCATTTGTGCCGCATCCGGATAGCCGGCCTCATGCACTGAAATCATGGCAAGCAAAATGAAGGCGCAGAAAGACGCGAGCACCGCAACCCTGGCAAGGCGGCCATTTCTTTCATTGCCTTCAACCGCAACCTTTTCGCCTGCTTCAGCAGCAAACTTACCTCTCATTTTCCCACCTGCTTGTCTTGCTTATTGCAATCACAAAGATTGCGGTTGAAAGCCCGGCTCCAACGCCAGCCTCGGCAATCGCAACATCAGGCGCCTGCAAAAGATAGTACTCGGTTGCCAGAAGCAGGCTCATTATCGCCAAAAAAATTGTCCCCTTCAAAAGGTCGCTACTCTTTAAAGCCATGAAGGCGGCAACCACAATGCCGGCAAGCAGTGGCAACTGCACAATCTCAAGAATCATTTTCAAGCCCCTCCAAGGGCAGGTCCTGAATTCATTTTCCAGCCTCCTCCAGCCTGTCCACAACCGCAAGCTTTGGCTTTACCCCTGACCTGTGCGCAGCCCTTGCAATTGCGTGCGCGCCCACAGGGTTTGTAACCAGAAGAAACAAAAGGGCGACAAGCACGTGCAGTGAAAGCACTGCAAGCACGCTTTGCCCTTCAACGGCAAGTAGTATGCCATAGGCAATTGCCCCAAGGCAGATGAAGATTGAGCCAAAGCTCGTGCATTTTGTCGCGCCGTGCATCCTGGTGTAAACATCGGGAAACCTGTACAATCCGACAACACCCAGGGTCTCAAACAGCATTCCAATTCCCAGAAGGGACAAAACCACAATCATCATGCAGTTGCCTCCAAATGCCTTGCAATGAAAAGCGTTGAAACAAAAGCAAGCAGCGCATAAATGATTGCAACATCAATGTAAATCACGGCATTGAAGGCAGCCCCCAATGACACAAGCATTCCCACAACAAGAGTATTCACAGTGTCCATTGCCACCGCCCTGTCAGGCATTGTCGGCCCGATTACAGCCCTTCCAATGCAGGCAAGGGCAAGAACGCCAAGCACAATTGAGGCAATCAGGAAAGCCGGAACAGGAATCATTCCAACACCCCAGGAAGGCCTGTGCAGCCGGCAGCATTGCAAGTCATTCCGCAATCCTCCTGATCCAATCCGCAAAGCAGGAGCAGATGTCCCCTGTTTTCGGGTCCTTGCTTTTCACATTAAGGCAGTGCACGTAAATGTTGCGCTGCTTGTCAACGTCAACCGACAATGTTCCTGGCGTGAGCGTAATGCTGTTTGCAAGCATTGTTATGCCAAAATCCGTTTTGAGGCCAGGGCTTATTTTCACAATTCCAGGGTTTATTTTTCCGCTCATCAGGCGGTAAGTAACCTCAATGTTCGCCTTTGCCATTTCAAAGAAAAGCGGGCCGATTGCATACAGCACAAAAAGCAGCCACCTTTTCGGGTTCAAAGCCCTGCCGTCAGGCATTATTCCAGCCGCCAAAAAAAGCTTTTTTGCAAAGAATGCCGTGAGAACGGAAAAAACCGCGCCGAACAAAACCTCTTCCGGCGCCCAAAAGCCAAAATTGCCAGAGCCCGCAGTCAAAACAAGATAAAGAAGAAATGCAAAAACAAAGGCAACCGCAAAAACAGCCATGCTTTTTCCCAAACCCTTTTATATGCCTGAAAGATAATGCTGGAAGGGCAAAAAGTAATAAAAATGCAAGCAATCTGCTTTTTTGCGTGCCCAAGAAAGGTATTTAAATGCTCTCAGACAACTTTTTATTATACAAATAGTGTCTAATTCTTTAATCCGAATTAACATTTCATTTTGTATAAATAAAAAAATAAAGGTGAATTAATTGGCAAATTCTGAAAATACGGACTTGGGCCCAGAGCCCAAGAAAGAAAAAACAAACTTTGAAAACATGCCCCTGAGCCCGGAGCTAAAAAAGGCGCTGCACGGAATGGAATACAAGACGGCAACCGAGGTTCAGGAAAAAACAATCCCCCTGATAATGAAAGGAAGCAACGTTGTTTCAAGAAGCTTCACCGGAAGCGGCAAAACTGCGGCGTTCGGCATAGCACTGTCGGAAAGAATGCTGCAGGGCAGAACGCATGCAGTGCTTGTTCTCTGTCCGACACGCGAGCTTGCGGTGCAGGTAAGCGAAGAAATCCAAAAGCTTAACAGGTTTACAGGCTTTAAAGTGGCTGCGGTATACGGCGGGCACAAAATCTCGGGCGAATTAAGGGACCTTGAAAAAGGCGTTGACATTTTGTGCGCAACGCCAGGCAGGTTCCTGGACCACATCCAACACAGGGCAATAGACCCAACAGTATTTGACACTGTCGTATTGGATGAAGCGGACAGAATGCTTGACATGGGCTTCATAAAGGACATAAAGGAAATCCTTTCCTTCATAAGACCGGAGCACACGCATATGTTCTCGGCAACCCTTGACGGAAGCGTTGCCCAGCTCATAGAAAAATACATTCCAGACTTCAAAGAAGTCATGATTGAGGATGAAACCCTTGGAAAAAACATACTTGAAAAAAGGCTTGAGTATTCAGGCCAAAACAAGCTCAACAAGCTCATTGAAATAATAGAGCACGCGGGAAAAGACAGGGTTCTTGTCTTTGTTTCGACAAAAAGGTATGCCGACAGGCTTTACCACGAGCTCAAGGAACGCGGCTTCAGGGCAACAAGCATTCACGGCGACAAAACCCAGAAAGGCAGGGAGATTTCCTTAAAAAACTTCAAGGACGGCAGGAAAAATGTTTTGATTGCAACAGATGTTGCGGCACGCGGCCTGCAGATTGACAACGTTGAATTCGTTGTGAACTTTGACAGGCCAAAGGACGCGGACATGTACAAGCACAGGGTCGGAAGAACCGGAAGAATGGGCGCAGTAGGCCATGCAATAACATTCGTTCCGGAAAACGCGGAAAGCCGCGAACTATGGTTTGACCCTATGAAAGGCAGGCCAATGAACAGGGGATTCGGAAACAGGGAAAGCTACGGAGGCGGCTCAAGAGGCGGCTTTGGCGGCGGTGGCAGAAGCTTTGGCGGCGGAAGCCGTCCTGGAAGCAAAGGAGGCTTTCGCGGAAGAAGCCCGCCCAGAGGGCATGGTTTTGGAGGCAGAAGCGAAGGCCATGGCGGCAGCAACTTTTCAGGCCCAAGGCACAATGTACAAGATTCCCGCGGCTTCCACGGAAGCGGCCAAAGCAGGCGAAGCAAGCCAAGAAAAAGCAGCGACGTAAACGAATACGTATACCGAAGTTGAACAACCATCCTTGTTTTTTTTAAGGCAGGCTTTTATTTTCCACTTCCCCTTGTATTGTGAAAACATATGATTCTTGAGCTAAGCGTTCTTGCGGCATTTGGCGCAATGCTCTGCTGGGGCTTTGGCGACTTCTTCATTCAGCGCTCAACAAGGGAATCGGGTGACATTGAGTCCCTTGCCTTCATAGGCATAATCGGCGCAGTGCTGCTCCTGCCATTCGTGTTCCTTGAATTGCCCCTGCTTTTTTCCATTCCAAACCTCATATTTCTCTCTTTCATAGGCATAGTCACGCTTGTCGCCGCATTGCTAAACTTCCAGGCGCTCAAGGAAGGAAAGCTTTCCGTAATAGAAGTCATCTTTGAAATAGAGCTGCCAGTGACAGTAATCCTTGGAATGTACTTTTTCGGCGAAATGCTTTCAACCCCGCAGATTGCGGCAATACTCCTAATCCTTGCGGGAATCGCATTGATTTCGCTTACCGCCCTTTCCAAACGGCATTACCTCAAGCGCTTTGAAAAAGGCGTGTTCCTCGCCGTCATAGGCGCAGTTGCAATGGCATTCCTGAACTTCTTCATGGCCGCAGGCTCAAGAATAGTCTCGCCGGTAATGGCAGTATGGGTGCCATGCGTTGCCTTCACCATAATCTGCCTAATCCTGATATGGAAAAGGGAAGGCTTCCCAAAATTTGTGAAAAATGCAAAAAAATTCAAATTCGACATTCTGGGCATGGGCATATTTGACACGCTTGCCTGGCTCCTGTTTGCAATAGCCGTGCTTGAAAAAGAGCTTGCAATCACAATAGGAATAACCGAAAGCTACCCTGCAATAGCCCTGTTGTTAGGCGTATTCGTAAACAAGGAAAAAATAAAGCCCCACCAATACCTTGGCGCATTAATTGCACTGCTCGCAAGCATCACGCTTGCATTCCTGGTTTGAAAAAATTCCAGCCGGCCATTTTTCCGTTTCCGCCGAAAAGCGAAAACTATTTAACCCCCCAAACCCTTAACCTAAAAGAACGGTGCTTGAATGCCAGACGCAATTTTCATTATCGCCCTAATCGGCATAACAATATTTGCAGGCTTTTTGGCCTCGCTTTTCTTTCAGAGGACAAAAATTCCTGATGTGCTGTTTTTGATATTCCTTGGAATGCTCATTGGCCCAGTTTTTGGCTACATTGACTCTTCTTCACTGCTTGCCTTCGCGCCGTTGATTGGGACAATTGCCCTGATAATAATCGTTTTTGAGGGCGGCTTAAAACTGGATTTTTATTCGGTGATAAAAGAACTGCCGAACGCCACCGCCTTCACGGTGATTGTTTGCACACTCACAGCTGTTTTTTCCATGATTTTTACCTTCTTTCTGGGATTTCCCCTGCTGCAAGGCCTGCTTTTGGGATTCATTGTGGCAGGAACAAGCTTTGAAATAATCGTGCCCCTGGTAAACAGGCTAAATGTTTCAAACGAAGCAAAAACCTTCCTCGAACTTGAGTCAACAATCAACGACAGCATCACCATAATCGCAGCCATTGCCCTTGTGCAGCTGATATCCCTAAAAACCTTTGACGTAATCGACCCGCTGCAGAAAATCGCAAGCGCCTTCAGCATTGCAATAGTCCTAGGTTTCCTTGCGGCTTTCATCTGGGCAAAGGTAATGAGTTACCTCAAGGACAAGCCTTACCACTACCTTTTGACGATTGCAAGCGCCTTCCTCCTGTATGTCGGCGCAGAAGTGCTTGGAGGAAACGGCATCACCGCAATCCTCGTATTCGGCCTTGCCCTTGCAAACTACAACACAATCACAACCCTCCTTAACATAAACAGCCAATTCAAAATAGACTATTCAATAGAAACAATGCAAACAGAAGTGAGCTTTTTCGTCAGGGCCATGTTTTTCGTTTACATGGGCCTGGTGTTCGATTTAACGGCATTCGGCAGCCAGCTCATCACGGTTGCTTTCGCCATCTTCTTCGCAATAATAATTGCAAGATTCCTTTCGGTCAAGCTATTGATGAAATTTGACAAATCACTGAAAGAATCCAAGCCGATAATCATGGCAATGCTGCCAAGGGGCCTTGCAACAGCAGTGCTTGCCTCCCTGCCATTAGCCTTCGGGCTTAACCTTGATTTCACCAACATCGTGCTGCTCGTGGTGGTACTGACCAACGTCTTCGCCACAATCATGGTATTCTACTTTGAATACAACCAAAGAAAAAAAGCGGCTGGAAAAAAGCCAAAGCAGGAAGAGCCGGCCAAAAAATTTGCGCCGGCCAAAATAATAGACCTGGCAGGCACACAGGCAGGCAGATAAAAGGAATTCCTGCCTCCAGCAATGCTCTACAGTTGCAAATCCCGCTGGTTTAATGCCTTGATTTCATATATTGTAAATGCCCCTTTTTGCAGCCCCTGTTTTAACTCAATTTTATGCAGTTTGCTGATTCTAAAGCCGTATTTTTCTGCATGGCTGGCTGGATCATTTTCAGGGCCGGCAAAATGAAAGTAAGGCATTACTATTGTACCGTCATCATTCAAATATTTTTTTGCGTCTTCAAAAAATCTTCGGATTAGTTTTGTTCCGCCAAGCATTGTTCTCTTTAGCACCTTTTCTTTTCCTTTCGCCTCTCCGGAAAAAAAAGGATGGTTAAAAACGATAACATCAAACTTTTT
Organism: archaeon; assembly: GCA_041645325.1. GTDB lineage: Archaea > Iainarchaeota > Iainarchaeia > Iainarchaeales > JAFCCL01. The sequence goes on along the minus strand of JBAZQI010000008.1, from coordinate 18,114 downwards.
TCCTTCAAGTGAAGCAAAAAGGTCACCGCAGAACACTTCCGCATTTTTTACTTTGTGATTTTTAATATTTATTTTTGCATTATTGACTGCTTTTCTGCTGATGTCAGACAGCACAACTGTTTTTGCACCGTATTTTGCCATCAACAGTCCATGTGTTCCTGGGCCACAGCCAAGATCCAAAACTTCCTTTCCGCGAAAAAGGCTTATGTTTTCAAAGAGGAATCTTGCAAGGTAAATCGCCGGGCTCATTATATCAGAGCCGAAAACGCCGCTCTCAATGTAGAAACTTATTGCCTGCCTTTTGCCTCCATCCAGCACTATTCTTCTTGTTCCGCTGCTTCTCCTGTGCCTCCTCAACTGCGTCTTAACGTACTGTTGCTGAACCTTTGTAAACGGCATTCAGTTCACTTTCCCACGTTGGTTCTATGGTATCCCTATGCATTTAGAATATAAAAAGAAACGGATTCCCGCCTCCAGGATTTGCCAGGTTTTGGATTACAGTTCCGCCAGCTCTGCATAGAAATCCTTGTATTCTTTCAGGTGGGCTTTTACAATGCCCTTTACATCCTTCCATTCTGCCATGGTTATCGGCTCTCTTTTCCCTTTTATCTTCATTTCTTTCATTCAATCGCCCCTTGTGTGATTTGCTATCCAAGTTACTATCTCTTCAATATTGATCTTTGGCTTTACCACCCATACAACAACATTAAACCTTGATGTTGGTCCCACTTCCAGTTTTTTTCCATTGAGTTCAAGAAAAGCAAGCATTGATTCAAAGGCCGTCCTTTTGTTGCCGTCCACAAAAGCGTGCCTTCGTGCAATCTCCATCAGCAGGGTAGCGGCTTTTCTATCAATGCCCCTTATGTTTGCCACTTTGAATACGATATGGTCAATTTCGCCCTCGCTTCTTATTGAGCCGTCTGTGAACTGCCTGTTGATGTTAACAATAACTTCCTTTGAAAGCGTTTTCGCGTAAATTCTCGCCATGCATAAATTCTGTAAACTACAGAATTTAAACATATTGCTTTATGCGCCAAAAGTTTAATTCCCGCCTCCAGGATTTGCACCAGGGACCTTCCGGTGGCCGTCACGCCAGCCGCAAATCCAACAATCCTCTTGAACCTGCGATTGGCATTTGGCACGCCGGCTTTTTGAAAGCCGGTAACCAATAGCCTTTTCCCCTGCCCTTCGGGCTTTTCTTTCCAAGAAAAGGCTCGTCTACAGCCGGACGCTCTAGCTACTGAGCTAAGGCGGGTTTTCTTAAGAACTATTTTATCCAAGACTTTATATAAATTATTGCTTCCAGCTTTTGAACGCTTTTTCAATTGCTTTGCAATTGAATTTTTCCCAAGGCTTTTTTCCTCGGAAAAAAAGGCTTAAAATTGCATCAGCGATTTTGGTTTTCCCAAGGCTTTTTTGCGGAAGCAAAAAAGGCTTTTTCGAATATTGCAGGCCAGAGCCAGCTTATCCAGAAGCCGCCTAAGACATACATTATGAATGCCTGGGTTGCGGTCAAAACAAGGCCTGTTTCCACAATGCCTTCGCCTATTGCCGCAAACGCGAGCAATGGCACAAAGCCTATGATATATTTCAATGCAAGGAATTTTCTCAAAAGAATGCTTTGCCTGAGGCCCATTTCCTTGAACAGGAAAAAGCCCGCATAAAAGCCGATGAAAAGGCCTGCCATTGGAATTGACCTGAGGAAAAACACTGCGGCAATTGCCGCAAAGACAAGCACTATGAGGGCAAGCTCGTCTTCAAGCTTGCTTGGCTTGAAGTTCTTGTGGAACAATTTGTTTCTTGCCACGAGGTTTAGCTTTCCAATGACAAGGCCTGCAACAATGCCTGCCAGCACGTCGGTTGGATAGTGCATTCCAAGGTACAATCTGCTGTATGCGACAAGCAGAACCGCAATCCCGAAAAGTATTTTCCAGTGCCTTTCAATCCTGCTATAACAGTATGCAAAGGCCGCGGCAATCATTGTCGCGTGCCCGCTTGGAAAGCTATCCAAGCCATAGCCATCGCTTGCCATTACCTTGAATTCTTCAGGGGAAGGCCTTGGCCTTGCAAAAGCAAACTTCAGCACGCCGGCTGCAGCCGAAACGAAAACAATGAGGTTCATCATGAAAAAGCCCTTGTTTTCCTGGCCCCTCCAGTACAGCAAAGCGGCAACGCCAACCCAGAAAACAGGGTTTCCCAAAAAGGTTATTGCAAGCATCATTATTGTAAGCAGCGGGCTTGCGCCTGCCTGGACCGCATGCAGTATTGCATAATCAGCCTGCTCTATCGGCAAAAAAAAGGGTTGCATTGCAAGAACAAACAGGCTTTTTCTATTTAAACCTTTTTCTTCATCAGCCTTTTCATGCCCGGAATTTCAACAGAACTGTAGTCAACGGGCAAGCATGTTTCATTCAAGGCCTTTCTCAGGGCATAAACCTTGCAGAATCCAATGAGCTCCCTTTGCTCGTTTTTCTGCAATTCGGGCTTTGTGCAAACCTCAGTTATCACAGAATTCACTTTCCTGCCTGCAACCTCGGCAATGGCAGTGGCAACATTTTCCCCGCCTTTTCCAAGTCCAAGCTCCTTTATTGCGGCATCAACCCTTGCCAAATCAACAAGCTTGCGCAAATTTTCCTCTATCCTGCGGTCAATTCCGGTTTCCAAAGAAGCCAAAAATTCCATTATCATCCTTGAATCCGTGGCAGGCTCAATCTTAAGCTTCTTAATGGCTTTCCATTCCCCGTAATTCGCAACAAGCTGAATGCCCTCTTCCACAATTCTCACCTTTTAAAAAATAGCCCAAACAGGTTTTTAACCCTAAGCCTTTCTTTCAAGCCTTTCTTTCTAAAGAAAGAAAGCCTTGGGAAAGAAAGAAGCCTTTTTTGCTTGGGCAAAACCTTAGAGATGCTTTAGCATCTCTTACGGTTTCTGAACCTTATAGGTTCAGAAAAAGCCTTGGGAAAAATGCCTTAGGCAAGAAAAGCCTTGGGATAAGAAACTTGCCCCTTTTTTCGCCAACGTTTTCGCCAACGTTTTCGCCAACGTTTTCGCCAACGTTTTCGCCAACGTTTTCGCAAGCCTTTTTCCAAAAGGCTTTTGCAAAGCTTTAAAGCCAAAACGCTATTAAAAATATTCCATTATACCCTTGTTTTTGGGGACTTTCTCTTGGGATGATTTTCAATGAAGGAAGAAATAAGAAAAACCACGAGCCTTTGCCCGGAATGCCTTGAAGTGCTGCCGGCAACAATATTTGCCGAAAACGCCAAGGTTTTCATAGAAAAAAAATGCCCAAAGCACGGCTACGTCAAAGAACTCTATTGGGGCAGCTACAAAATGTACAAAAGGGCGGAGCAATTCGCGGCAAAAGGCAGGGGCGTTGAAAACCCAAACATTCAAGGCCCGGTAACCTGCCCAAAAACCTGCGGATTGTGCGCATTGCACAAAACAAACAGCTCGCTCACAAACATAGTGCTCACAAACAAATGCGACCTCAACTGCTGGTACTGCTTCTTCTTTGCGGAAAAATCAGGCTACATATACGAGCCCACAAGGCAGCAGATAAAAGAAATGCTCCAAAAAATAAGGGACGAAAAGCCGGTTCCCGGCAATGCAGTGCAGCTTACAGGCGGAGAGCCTACTTTGAGGGAAGACCTGCTGGACATAATCGGCGACATAAAGGAACTTGGCTTTGACCACATACAGCTTAATACAAACGGCATAAACCTTGCACTGGACTCAAAGCTTGCCGCACGCGTAAGGCACGCAGGCGTAAACACGCTTTACCTGAGCTTTGACGGCGTAACAGAAAAAACAAACCCAAAAAACCACTGGGAAATCCCAAGAGTACTTGATAACTGCCGTGAGGCTGGAGTTGGCATTGTTCTCGTGCCGACAATAATAAACGGCGTGAACGACCACGAAATAGGCGACATTCTCCGGTTTGGCTTTGACAACATTGACACAGTCAGGGGCATAAATTACCAGCCGGTTTCTCTCGTGGGCCAAATGCCGAAAAAGCAAAGGGCAAAATACCGCATCACAATTCCCGATGTGATAGCAAAAATAGAAGAACAAACCAACGCGGAAATAACAAGCGAAGACTTTTTCCCCGTGCCGACAGCAGTGCCAATAGCGCAGTTCGTGGAGCACCTGCGAAACAGGCCCCAATACGAGCTCTCAGCCCACTTTGCCTGCGGAATGGCAACCTATGTCTTCAAGGACGGCGACAAAATAATGCCAATCACGCGCTTCCTCAACGTCGAAGGCTTTGTGGAATTCCTCAACGAGCAGGGCCAGGAAATGAAAAACGGGACAAGCAAATACATTGTTGGCGCAAAAAGCCTGTTCAAATTCAAATCGCTCATTGACACAAGCAAAACCCCCAAAGACCTGAATTTTACAAAGGTTTTGTTTGACGTGCTTGTAAGGCACGACTACAAGGCGCTCGCAGCCTTCCACCACAAAAGCCTTTTCATAGGAATGATGCACTTCATGGACCTCTACAATTACGACATACAAAGAGTGCAAAACTGTGCAATCCACTACGCTACGCCAAGCAAGGAACAGCCCATTGTTCCCTTTTGTGCATTCAACGTCATACCGGAACTTTACAGGGACAAAATCCAAAAAGAATTCGGCATGTCAATAAAACAATGGGAAAAACGAACAGGAAGAAAACTAAAAAATGAATACTACAAAAGGGACAAAAACGCGCTCAAAGACGCGCTTTATATGAAAACATATGCATCATTCATGAAAGAACAAGAGAAATGAGACCCAAAAGCAATCCACTGCCTCTAGGCATATGTGTCTATCTAACAAGAAAGCCCTCGATGGGATTTGAAAAGCCTTTTGCTGTTGCAAAAGCCTTGGGAAAAAAGCAAATCCCGTTAAAAGCCTCGATGGGATTTGAAAACAGCGGAAACCTTCTCTCTCAAAACTGTTTTAAAGCGCAGAAACAAAACTCTTACATGTCTGAGCAATTGCCTCTTTCGGAAGAGTTGTGTGCGTTTGTCGGAGCCATTATCGGTGATGGTTGCATTGATGGCTACCTTACTAAGGGCGGCAAATCCAAGCACCATGTTTTCATTACTGGTGATGCCAATTTTGACAGGCATTACCTGTCGTTTTATCTTTCGTCCATTGCTAAAAGTGTTTTTGATGCAAAGCCACATTTATACTTTAGGAAAAAACAGCGAGCGATGAGTCTTACCTTTTATGACAAGAACATCTTTGATTGCCTTACAAAACGATTCGGGTTTGTTGCGGGAAATAAGACGTTTACTGTGAAAATTCCTGAAGAAATACTTGCGGCTGAAGAAGAACTCGCTTTTGCAACTATTAGGGGAATATTTGACACGGATGGCTGTGTGTTCTTTGATAATAGGAAAATTTACAGGAAGACTTATGGCCGAATAATATTGAAGACAGTAAGCACGCCATTATATGAACAATTGAACGAGTTTCTTGGAAAATATTTCTCTCTTTATTCGGCAACCAAAAAATGGAATGGAAAGCGGATATATGAAATCACGATTTACGGCAATAAACAGATTGAAAAGTGGATGCGACTAATAGGCTTTTCCAATGACAGGCATCTATTCAAAATAAGGAAACTATTAGAGCCCCAAGAGGGATTTGAACCCTCGACCCCGAGTTTACAAAACTCGTGCTCTAGCCAGGCTGAGCTATTGGGGCATTAGCCGATAAAAAATAGCGTTGGTCACTTTTTTAATTCTTTGGAATTGCCTTCCAAAACATTTTTGCCAATTAACTCCATTTTTTCCCTTGCCTCCGCAACATTCGCCCTGGTATCCTTGCATCCGTCCTGCAAAAGCAAAGCAACCTGTGCGTGAATTCCGGTTCCCCTCAAAAAATCAAAGGCAAGGTTTGCCTCATGGTAACAGCACACGCCGACAGTCGCCTTCGGCTTCTGCTTTTTGATAATCTTCTGCATCATGCTTCCGCCAGGCACGACAAAAGCCCCTTGGTAGCCAAGCTCGTCGGCAATCGTCAAAAGCTCGGCAATATTGCATTTTCCGCATCGCCTGCACTGCAATCCTTCGTCAGTGCTTTTTGCCTTGCATTCCTTGCTGTTCCTAAGGCAATGTGGCAAAAAAAGAACCCTTTGATTGTAAGGGGTTTCCTTAAAGCCATACTCGTTCAGCTTGTTCCTAAGCTCAATGTGCGTGTAATTGATAAGCCGCTGGTTCAACCCAAACTTTTTTGCAATCGCCTGCGTTGCACCGGCAACATCCAAATGGGTTGCCCTGTCAACGGTTTCGGCAGCAGCCTCCTTAATCCTGGCAGTAACCCCCTTTGCCATAATAAAAAGAATGGGAAAGAAAAGGTTAAATAACTAAAGAAAAACCGGTTTATCCTTTTTTTGGGGTGTTTTTCTCGACACCGTCATTTCAGCGTTTTTTCTCTTAACCATGATTTTTTTGAGCTTTAAGCGCCTGCCTTCTTTGAATCCAATTACTGCAGGCAAGCTCACTTTGCCCACTTCTTCTTGCGAAATAAGCTTTGGTGCAGTATAAGCAATGCTTGCTGACTGCTTTGCGCCAATTTTTTCCAAAGTGAACCTGAGAATGGATTTTTCCTCTTTCACCTCGACGCTTGTGTCAGCTGTAACGCCGCTGATTTTGCCGAGGAAATCCGGAACCATTGCTATTACGGCAACATCAAGCCAGTCCCTGTTGCTGTTGTTAACCACAGTGTCTACAACAGCGGTCTCAAAGCTCATTTTTCCATCCTCATCAGTGAAAAGGCAGCTCTTCACTATTTGAATAACAGGAATGGTTGAAGCAAAATCAATTGCCTTTGGCTTTTCCTCTTCGCTGTAACCGATTTCATCCAAGAGGATTTCCAAAGCGCCTATGTCAAGGACACCGCTTGCTTCTGACTCAACAAGGCAAACGCTTTTCTTTTGCAAAGCAGGCTCTTCCACTTCAAGTGCTTCAGCAGGCAACCCCCTTTGAAAAGGTTTTGTTCCGACAAAAACCAATATTGCAAAAAATATTCCGGCAAACAGCAGCAAAACAAGCCCTTCTATTGCATTCGCCGGCAGCGTTTTGGGCGGCAAAGCAGGGCTAATGCTGAAGTCCCTTTCAATCTTCGCTGTTTCAATGCCGCTTGCCGCCTTTGCAACTATTTTGTAGCTGCCTGGCTGGAGCAATGGGCCAAGCCTTTCTATTTCAATGCTGCCCACAACAGCAATCTTTTGCGAATTGCTCCACACAATATTGTTGTCCTTTAAAATAGTTTCTTCAACAAAAACAGAAGTCCTTTCGCCTGTTTCAGACTGCATGGTATAAGAAAAAACAACCTGCTTTCCTTCTTCGCTTTCCAAAACATCAAGCGTCTTAAACAAAGGCAGCCTTGGAATGCTTTCTGAAACATTTATGGCCCTGCTTGCAAGAATGTTCGCATCATTGCAGCTCATTTTTAGGTACAAGTGCCTCACGCCCGCAAAATCAATCGGTACCGCAAGGGAGGCGCTCTCAACCCTGGATTCTCCGGCAGCAAGATAAATTGTGTCACTGCCCTGAATAACTTTTTTTTCTTCACTCTCAAACCAATACACTATAGTGCTGCTGCAGGCAGGGCCAACCCTGTTGCTGGCAAGATAAGAAAATTCGAGCATTTCGCCGGCAACAATTTCAGGGCTTATCTCCTCAATCTTCAGCTCTGCAACATTCTCAGCAGCAAAAGCGCTTGGAATCGCGGTTGCAAGCAAAGCCGCAGCCAACAGCAAACAAAAAAGCCCTTTCATTCCATTATACTAAGAACAAACAGATATTTTATTGTTTCTAAAGCCAAGTCTGGGGTTAGCTCCCCATTGCTTGCAGTGGATAAATAAATATTGCGGCTTTTTCATTTCGCCGAGCCGTAATGCCCCACAGCTTGCTGTGGGGATAGGCGAGGCGCGTGTTATGCTTTACAAGCAGAATTGCCCGGACCGGGGTTGAAAAACCTTTTGCCTGCGAAGCATTTTTCCGCAAGCCTTTTCTTAAAAGGCCTCTGGCAAAAGCTTTACTAAAATTACAAATGCGGTTGGGCATATCTCGCTTGCGCTCAATATGCCATGCCCCAACCGGGATTTGAACCCGGGTCCATGCCGTGAGAGGGCATTGTCCTTGACCGAGCTAGACTATCGGGGCTTTCCTGATTTATCCAATAGCCTTATTTTTGCCCAAGCTTTTTTTAAAAGCTTGCTAGACTATCGGGGCATAATAGAACAAGCGCTAAATATCCTTTTAAAGGAATGAATTTATAAATTTACTATCCATGATGAGCAGGCTGAGAACAGAGCGGCAGGGCATTTGCTCTTGTTGCGATGAAGACGATTGTGAGTTCTGAAAAACCTTTTCTTTCCAAGAAAAGGCTTGCGAAAAGAAGCCTTTTTTTCCATAGGAAAAAAAGCCTTGGGAAAAAATGCTTCGCAAAGCCTTTTTTTTAACGGCCTGCATTTCTTTTTTTTTTTTTAGAAAAAGCGTTATTGGGCATAGCTTTCAATGCTTTCAATTTTCCATTCAATGGCAGTGTCTTCTTCTATTGTGATGCCGCTTATTCCTGCCATTGATTGCTCGCCGTTAACGTAAAGCCCCCAGAACTCGTTCTGCCCCGGCTTGACGCCGTTTATGGATTCAACCATTGCGCCCATTGCCCCAAAATCCTGGAATTCAACATTCGCAACCTGTTGCATTGCGTCAAATGCGTTTGTGCCCTTTGGAACCATTGTTGTTACGTCAAGAACATTTTCTTCGCCAGCAAATGCCTTGAATGAAACAGTTGCACTTGCAGGGGCTGCCGGGCTGTTTTGGGCAGGCACAATGCTTGCGAAAACAAACCAGAGAACCACAAGTCCGATGAGCACAAGCGCCAGCTTTTTGTAAACGGAGCCTGTTTTTGGCTTAGCCTGTGTTGCCGCTTTTTTTTCCGCCAGGTCATGCCCCTGCCAAGCCCATTTTCTTTCTTCCAAGTCAAGCCCTTGCCCAAAGTTTTATCCTGTTAAAAACCGCGGAGTCCTCAAGCGAGGGATTGCTTACAATTGCCCTGTCAAGCAGCGGCGTCAAAAGAATGATGAAGAATGTTGCGGTAAGCAAGTGCATTACGGTGAACGGAATCTGGCCGATTGCTGCCTGCGCAAAGCTCATGCCGAACATTGCCGGCCCAAACAAAACGCCTGTGACAAAATCAAATATCAGAACGCCTGCAATGCCCGAGCCGATATAGTGCCTTAGCTTTACCTTGCCGGCTTGTTTCTTGTAAACAAAGTGGAACATTATGCCAAGGCCTGCATATGTCAAAGCCGTAACAGCGGTCCACAACCCTACCTTCATTGTAATGAAATCAAAGGAAACCATTGTCATGAACGCAAAAAGCGCGCCCTGCCACCATTTGTCCTGCTTTGCAAATGGCAGCATGCACGCCATTATTGGGTCATTGTTTGGAATAAAGCGCAGAAACCTGAATGCATTGCAGAACAAGATGCTCAAAGCGTACTTGAAAAGCTTCATTTTGCCCAATCCATTAATAGCTTTTGTTTATTTAAACTTATAGGATTTTTGCCGGTTGTTTGATTGCCTCGGGTGGGATATGATCCCACGACCTCTCGATTGCCCAATTCCGATTGCAAAGCAACCGGTTTCTTTTGCAAGCTTTTCTTTTCCAAAGAAAAGCTTTATGAGTCGAGCACTCTAACCAGGCTGAGCTACCGAGGCGTCATAAAAAGCTTTAATTCAACTAACTTTAAATAGTGTTTCCTTGCGTTCCATTTAAAGCATTATTATGCCTTCTTGGCCTGCATTTGCACTGTCCTGCTTGCTGTAATCAAGCCTTGAAAGCATTCTCAGCTTTCCATTGTGCAGCAAAACCCTGTCGGCATATCCTATGAACAGCCCTGTTTCCAGCACGCCTGGAATGTCCTTTGCCTGGAATTCAAGGTCTTCAAGCGAATAGATTTCGTCAATGTTCACGTCAATGACATAATGGCCTGTTTCGGTCTTGAAGGGCTTTCCGTTTTTTTCCCTAATCCTTGCCTTGCCGAGCTTTTCAAGCTGCAGCATTGTTCTCTTCCAGCCAAAAACGCATATTTCAAAAGGAATCCATCCGCCAAGCGGCATTCCATAGTTTTTTTCCTCGGTTACCACAATGAGCTCTGCGGCGCTTTGCGCAATCATCTTGTCCCTGACAAAACTGCCTGATTCCAATTCAATGAAATTGAATTCCGGGTCAATCCTGTCAACAAATTCTATTGCAAGGTCTATTTCCCTATCATTTAATGAAACCGCCTCAATGCCAAGCTCTTGGGCAATTTCCGCAATCTTGTGGTTTGTTGGCACAATGCTTACCTTGAGGTCTTCTTCTTCAATCCTCAATGCAAGCTTTTTCACAAACCTTGCGCTTTCATCGCCTGTGCCAAACGACAGCACCATGTTGTTGGAAACATACTTTGCAACAAGGGCCTCAATTTCTTCTTCCCGCAACACCATAAAAACCGGTTATTATTAGGGGTTTGGCTTATTTAATTTTTTGCCCAAAAAAGCCCAAAAAGCGTTATTTTACAAGGCCCTGGAATTTTATGGTGCAGAACCCCAAGCCCGCGGTTTCGCCTTCTTGCAGCAGCCATTCAATGCCATCTTTTTCCATCACCAAATTTGATGAATCTGCGTTGCTGAGCTGTATTTTTTTCAGCTTATTGTTGCTGAATTCAAGGTTTGCAATCCAGGGCACCTTATTGCTGTAATCCGCGGGGAACTGCTTTCCCTGGTAAAAGTTTTCAATGTAAGCGCCTTTTGCATACTTGTAATCGCATTGCCCGGAAACGGTGTTCTTGTGCAGGTAATTTATCCTGACAGTGTCTTTCAGCAAACTCGGGAAAAGAATGCTTCCTGCTTCAACTTTTTGGCCTTCAACAAAATTTGCCCCAAGGTAAAGCGAGAAAACAGCGCTATCTTCATCGCAGCGCGACACCCGGATGGAATAATCCCAGCCGTCTTTCCCTGCAATCTTGCTTATTACGCCGTTGTTTTTCACGCTAAGTTCAACGTAATTTGAGAGAATGCTTGCCTGCTGGTTGCCGTCTTCCTGGTTTACCATTGTAACAAGGCTGTCTGTGCCGAACAAAACCACAGGAATGCTGTCGCCGTTTCCGGCAAAAAACGGTTCATCAGTATAGGTCTTTTGTGTGGTCGGAATGCCTTGGAATAACTCCACCTCATAGTTGAACCCGTTTTTGTTGAAATAAAAAGAGCTGGTCTTTTTTTCTTTGTCGTAAATGACCATTCCCTGAATTTTTATTCTTTCGGCAATGCCTGTCTGCAAGCCTGTTTCAGTTCCGCCATAGCCTTTTTCCCTGTAATCATACTTGTAATTCTTTGTCGCATAGTACTTCAGCGCCCCGTTATTGCTGCTGTTCACAACGCCGTCAAAATGCGCCACAAGCTCACCACCGGAATGTTCAAGCGCAAAATCAAGATTTGTTGATTCGCCGTTGCATGTGACAACAATCCTTTCAATGTCGCCGGCGTTGGCCAGGCAATCGGTGTCATTTTTGTAGGCGCACCTTGCCGGGCAATACCCGTCATTGTTGACGCATTGGATTATATTATTATTCTGGTGGGTGCAAACGCCTTCCTCGCAAAAATCAAGGGTTGAAATGTCATAGTCATCGCAGTCAGAAGCCGTAACGCATTCTTTCACGCCGCAGTCTGAATCGTTCCCGCTGTCGCACCACGATTCGCAGACATTGTCATCGTTAATGCATTGCTTTATGGCCTCATACCCGCATTTTTTGGGCGAACCGGCGCATGTTCCTATTGTTGACTCGTTGCCATCATCGCAGTCGGCATCGGTGCTGCATTCATTCATTGGGCAGTCAAAGTCAAGTGCATAAGTGCAGCCCTGTGGGCAGCAGCCGTCTCCCCCAATACACGCCATTATCTTGGCACTGATGCACTTTTTCGGAATGCCCTCGCATGTGTTCCTCGTGCAGGCAAAACCGTCATCGCATCCAATATCAGCAACACACTGGTCATCACTCCTGTGCACGCAGGCAACATTCATGGTGCGCTGGAAAACCCAGCCCTCAAGCACTGCCCCGCCTTCGGTAAAGGCAACATAATAGTAATCCGTGGGATTGGCCTGAGGCCCGCACTTTTCAACAAGTTCAGCCATCCTTTGCCTGCTTTCCGCTTCGCTCCACGCGCTTGCAGTAAGCTGCGCCGTTGGATGCTCGGCAAGAAAGTCTTCGGCTGCAGGATTGGCCTTGACCTTGTTTATGGCATCAACATCGGGAAAAATGCACCCGCTTGCCATAACCAAGGCGATTAGAGAACCTGCTATCAAGGGCAAGAAAAGTCTGCTCATTGTCTATTCATAAAGGCGATTGTGGAATAAAAAGCTTTCCTTTTTGGATTCAAAAGCGGCGCTTGACAGCGCAATGCACAGAGCCTCCGGCGGGAATTGATCAGCGGAAACCCGCGCTCTCAAAGCGGTTTTAAAGGGCAGAAACGAATTTCTTTTATGGCTGAGTTTTTGTCGCTCTCAAGAGACCTGTGCGAATTTGTCGGAGCCGTCATTGGAGACGGCTGTATCGACCGTTACTTGACCAAGGACGGCAAATCAAAATATCATGTGAACATTACAGGGGATGCGGAACTGGATAAAGATTATCTTTCGGTTCACTTGCCCTTGATTGTCCAAAATATTTTCAATGCTGATTCGGGTTTTTATTTCAGAAAAGATTGCCGTTGCATAGTTCTGAACATTTATAATGAACTACTTTTTAGCACTCTTACAAAGCGCTTTGGTTTTGTGCCAGGCAACAAGACTTTTACAGTTAGCATTCCTGAAGAAATAATCGAAGCAGGAGGCGACTTCTTATTTGCGGCGATACGCGGAATTTTTGACACAGATGGCTGTATTTTCCTTGACAAAAGAAAAATCTACAAAAAACCATACCCTAGGATTACGCTACAGATTGTAAGCAAACCGCTGTTTCTGCAGCTAAAAAAAGCCCTTGAAAAACACTTTTCTCTTTACACTCATTATTCGCCTAAAAGAGAATGCTATTCTTTGGAAATCTACGGTTTCAGGCAACTGGAAAAATGGATGCGCTTAATCGGCTTCTCAAACCAACGGCATTTGCGCAAAATAGAGGCCTACTAGTATAGCCTCGACCGGGATCTGCCCCCGGGACCTCTCGCTTACCAAGCGAGCGCTCTGAACTGGCTAAAGCTATCGAGGCATTTTAAATAATTTAGCCAAAGAAAACTATTTTAAGCTGTCTTGTTTTGTTGTTTTTATTGCATCGCCTGCTTTATTGCTTTTGGCAATTCGTTTAAGTTTGGTATTATTGCCAATGGCTCTTTGGATTCCGGCTTTTTGCCTGCCCTGTCCAGCAGGATGCCTCTTAAGCCAATCTTGTTTCCGCCAATAATATCATGTTTCAATGAATCGCCAACCATAAGGGCTTCTTTTGCCTTAACCCCGAGCAGTTCAAGGCATTTTTCAAACGCTTTGGGTTCTGGTTTGAACAACTCTGTTTCATTGCTTAAAATTATTGCGTCAAAAAACCCAAGCAAGCCAAACTCGCGCCTGATTTTTGAAATTGCCGGCGCCCACGAATTGCTAACCAGCCCAAGCTTCAGGCCCTCTGCTTTTAACCTGCTCAACACAGGCTCTGCATCGGGAAACGGTTCAACAAAATCCAGTTCTTTTTCAAGAAGAGCCTGCAACCGCTTCGCGTTTTCTTTAGTTTCACGCATGCCAAAGCGCTCCATCAGGCATTCAACATATTCTTCATTAATTTCGGGCGGTGTTTTTCCAGTAAATGCCTTTTCAAGGTCTTTATAGCTCCACTTTAATCCAAACGCCTTCTTTATTTCGGCTTCCGGGTTTCCCGACCTGACAAGCGTTCCAAACATGTCAAAGATAATGGCTTGAATGCCCTTGCCCATTTTTTCACCAATTGCCTAAGAAAACTATTTTAACTTGTCTTTTAGTTTTTTCAATTCCGCAACCTTTACCTTTTTTTCCTTTCCAGTTTTCATTTCCTTCAAAGTAAACCCTTTTTCCTTTGCCTCGTTTTCGCCCAAAATTGCCACAAAAGGAATGCCAAGCTTGTTCGCATAATCAAGATTCTTGCTTATTCCGCGCGCATTCAAATCCATTGAAGCAGGAACGCCCAAGGCCCTTATTTTCTGCGCAAGTTGCAGGGCCGGCAATTGCATTTTCTCGCCTACCGGCACAACAAGGATTTCAGCCGGTGGCTTTGCTTTAATCTTTTCAGTCAAAACATCGAGCAGCCTGTCAATCCCGAAAGAGCAGCCAACGGCGGGCGTTGCCTGGCCGCCGTACAATTCCACAAGCCTGTCATACCTGCCTCCGCCGCCGACAGAAGGGCAGCCCTTGATGCAAACCTCAAACACAACCCCTGTGTAATATTCAAAGCCCCTTGCAAGGCTCAGGTCAAGTTCAACAAAATCCTGCAAGCCGTTTTCTCCCAGCAATTCAAGCAATTTTTTCAGTTCTTCCAAAGGCGCCCTGTTTTTCACTTTCGTTTTTTCAAGGCTTTTCACGCCCAGCTGTCCAAGAATTTGTGTGCCAATTCCTTTTTCTTTGAGCTCTTTTTCCACGCCTTCTTTGCCTATTTTGTCAAGCTTGTCAATGCACCTGAAGCAATCGGCAATTTTCCCGTTTTCAACGCCGCAGCACTGCGCGACCTCCTCAAGCAACGGCCTGCTGTTTATCTTTACCCTGAATTCGCCTTTCCCAAAGCCAAGCTCTTTCATTACCTCAATTGCAATTGCAATTGTTTCAAAATCAGCAAGCGTTCCTTTTGAGCCCAAAATGTCCCAGTCAGCCTGCGTGAATTCCCTGTACCTTTTTTCACCCGGCCTGTCATACCTGTAAACTGTTCCAATCTGGTAGCGCTTGAACGGCTTTGCCAGCTGCTTGTTTTCGGCAGCAACGCGTGCCAAGGGCACGGTAAGGTCAAACCTCAGGCCAAGCTCCCTTTCGCCCTTGTCCTTAAAATAATAAATCTCTTCCTTTATTGCTTCTCCGCCGCTTCCCTTCTTGGCAAGCAATCCAAATTCTTCCACAATCGGGGTCTGCAACGGCACAAAGCCATACCTCTCAAAAACACGCCTGCAAGCATCTTCTATCCACTGCTTTTTTGCAGCCTGCTCAGGCAAAAAATCCCGCATTCCCCTGACCGTTTGAAATTCAGCCATTCAAGTCACACTCCAAAGGCCGGTGCCGAGATTCGAACTCGGGCCAGAGGCTCGCTGCAAGCAATTCAAGCTTCTTTTCGCGAAGCAAAACTTTTTTCCCAAGGCTTTTTTTCCTATGGAAAAAAAGGCTTTTTTCGCAAGCCTTTCTTTTCTAAAGAAAGGCTTTCCACAGGCCTCTATGCTAACCACTACACTACACCAGCCATAGCCTTCACGCGAGGCTTGCGCGAGCAAGGGCCCTATTTCGCTCCCTTTTGGTCGCTCAATAGGGCGGCTTCGCAAACCAAGCGTGTAATTATTCCTTGAATTGAAACAATTAAAATAAGTAGTATTTTGGCAGCTAAGTGAATCTTCAGAATTAGTATTCTTCAAGATGAAGTAAATCACTTATCATGCTACCAAAATAACTTATGTATACAAGCCTTTAAAAATATTCCTCCGTGCCTTTTTTTGAATAATTAGCATTAAATACTCGTTTTGGGACTATTACTTAATGCGTGAGCCTTTTTGCTGCAATTACTGTGTTTCCGAGGACTGCCTTGAACGGCTTGTTGCCTTGGTAAAGAAAAACAACGGCAGTGCGGAAGAAAAGCTCATTGAAAGGGCTTTTAATCTTTCAAAGCAGGCTCATGAGGGCCAGGTCAGGGCAAGCAAGCAGCCTTATTTTTCGCATCCTCTTGAGACAGCTGCAATTCTTGCAAAAATGGGGGTTGGCAGCAAGGTTGTTGCAGCAGCGCTATTGCATGATGTTTTGGAGGACACTGAGGTAAAGCCAAAGGAGCTGAAAAGGCTTTTTGGCAGGGAAGTTTTTTCGCTTGTTGACGGCGTAACCAAAATCGACCTGCTTGCCTCTGAATCAAGGAATAACAGGTCTTTTGAAAACCTGCGCAGCCTGCTTTTTGCGACAACAAAGGACCCGCGCACGATTTTGATAAAGCTTGCCGACAAGCTCCACAACCTGCGCACTTTGGGTTATTTGCCTGCAAGGGACAGGAAAAGGATTGCATCCGAGGCCTTGATGGTTTATGTTCCCATAGCGCACAAAATCGGCATTGAAGAAATCGCGGTGGAGCTTGAAGACCTTGCATTTAGGCATGCAAAGCCGGAAACGTTTGCAAGGCTTGAGGCAAAATTCAAGTTGCTGTGCGGTTCAAAGGAACGCGAAGTAAACCTTGCGATTGCAATCCTCAAAAAAAAGCTGCCAAAGGCTTCCTTTAAAAAGAAGAGAAGAAGCGTTTACAGCATTTACGCCAAAATGCAGAACACGGGCAAGATTTTGGACGAGCTCAACGATAGCGAAATCCTCATTGTGCTAGCCAGGTCAGCCAAGGACTGCTATTCCGCACTTGGCGCAATCCACGGCATTTTTCCGCCTTTGCCGAACAAGGTAAAGGATTTCATTGCCGCGCCAAAGCCCTCTTTTTACCGCGTGCTGCAGACCACCGTTTTTGGCCCAAAAGGCAGGCCGGTAAAAATAAGGATTTGCACGGAAGAAATGGACCTTGTGAACAGGTTTGGCGCTGTTGCCTACAGCAATCTTTATGGAAAAAGGCTTTCAAGCGGCATGAAGCAAAACCTTTCAAGGCTTGGCCTGCTTTTAAGCAACGGAAACGCAAAAAAGGGTTTTATCAACGCGCTCAAGACCGACTTTTTGACAGAACCGATTTACGTTTTTACTTCGGATGGCAAGCTGGTTGAGTTGCCAAAAAAAAGCACTGTTCTTGACTTTGCATTTGCAACCGAAAAAAACTGGGCATTGCACATTCTCAGGGCAAAAGTAAATGGCAAAAATGCAAACCTGGGCAAAATCCTTGATTCAGGGCGGGTTGTGGAACTCTTTTTCAGCAAAAAGTCAAGGGCCAAGCGCTCTTGGATAAGCTATGCCAACAACTTCATTGCAAAAGACGCAATAAGAAAGCACCTTGGCATAAAAAAATGATTTTCGCCAAGACAAAGGCTTAATAATCCAGAAAAAGCAAATTATTTGGTGGCACAATGCCAAGAAGAAGACCAATTCCTACGGTAAGAGGGCAATTTCCGCAAAGGCAGGGCATGCCAATCCAGGCGCGAATGCAAAGAAATCCCGGCCAGATGGCAAGGCAGGCAAGAACGCAAGCGCGCAATCCACGGGCAGGGCGCGCTGGAATGTGGCCAACTGCAAGGGATGCAAGGCGGCAAATGTCTTTATCAGGAGAAATGAGGGAAAGGGCTTCAGCAAGGCCTGCCGGCATGAAAGCAGAGTGGCAGCAAAGCCCCTGGTTCATAATTCCAGGTCTTGGAGAACTTGTCACTGCAATAAGATATTTTTTTTACCCGCAAGAGCACTTGAGGACCATGGAAAGGTCTTTTGTGGGAACAGGCATTGGCTCAATTGCAACAAACAGGGCAAGGGCAAGGCTTGGACAGCGAAGGCCGAAAAATATCGCAAGGCAGCAGGCTCTTGTGCAGAGAAACAGGTTGCCCAGAACCAGGAGCGCAATCGCAGGCCAGCGGGCGCGCAAAAGAACAAGCAGAATCCAAAATTACCCAGCGCGAAGAGCAGCCTGATTCTATTAATTTACTGCCTTGCTCATTCAACCCATTCGGTGTCATCGCTGTAGTTGGCTTTTGTAACGAATAACAACAGCCCTTTTCCGCCGCTTTTAACTTCGTGGATTTCGTCCGGCGAAACCACAAATAGTGTGTTCGGGCGAAGGCGAATCAGCTGTTTTCCGCACCGCACTGTTCCCGAGCCGGAAAGGACGAATTCTGATTCTGTTTGCCCCTTATGGCAATGCGGCCTTATAGCTGTATTAGGCGGAATGCGCACAAACTGAACCTTGCAAACCTTGCCTTCTTCATTGCCGGCTTGCATGAATATTTTTCTGGAATA
>JBAZQI010000007.1:0-41699 GCA_041645325.1 archaeon | reverse complement strand
GCTTGAAAACGGCGACAATGTCGAAATAATAACCGGAAAAGAGGCTTCGGTAAAAAGATTATGGTTAAGCCTTGCAAAATCACACAAGGCGCAGGCAAAAATAAGGCAGAAACTCGGCATAAAGCCAGTGAGAAAAGACCTGATTGAAAACAAGGGCGAAACGCTTACAAGCGGCGAAAACATCAGGATTGCAAAGTGCTGCAGCCCGGTTCCAGGCGACGAAATAATCGGCATAAGGACAACCAAAAGAAAAATTTCGGTGCACAGGACAAGCTGCGGGAACACGGCAAAGCTGAGCCAGGGCAAAAAAGTGAAAATAAAATGGGACCTTGCCGACAGGGACTATGTCGTTGGAATAAGGGTCAAGGCAAAAGACAGCCCGGGCCTTTTGCCGGCAATACTCAAAATACTTGAAAAAGCAAAAGTTGCAATCACCTCAACTGATGCAAAAACAAGCAAAAATAACCTGCTCCAATGCAAATTCAACATAAAAATAAAAAACATCGGGCAGCTTGACGGAATAACCCAAAAAATCGGCGCACTCCCCACAGTATTCGGAGTCGAAAGGGAATAAGCCGGCAAAACAGGGCACAGGGAGAAGAGAGAAAGCGTGCCCTAAACCCGAATAGGCGGCCTGAGCCGAATGCGAAAAAGGGGGCGCATTGCGCAAAGCAAAACGGCGAATGCAAAGGCAAAAAGAAGCAAAAAGTATATTAAGAACGACGCGTCATTTATAGTTCAGTTAACGCCCAAGGGGTTGAACGGCATGGGAAACGTCATGGAAAGGATAAAAACCGGGATAACCGGGCTGGATGAACTTATGGAAGGGGGCTTTCCCGCAGGGAGAAGCGTACTCATAAGCGGCGCATGCGGAACAGGAAAAACCATAATGAGCATGCAGTATATTTACAAAGGCGCACTTGAATACAACGAGCCCGGCGTTTACGTTACTCTTGATGAAAGGCCAAACCTGATAAGGGAAGACGTGCTGCGCTTCGGCTGGAACCTCAAGGCGCTTGAAGAAAAAAACATGCTTAACATAGTGGATGGAAGCATTGCAAAACTCGGCATGCCCTCGGAGGAAGAATTTGCATTGCCTGTGACAGGCTACGACGTCGACAAGTTGCTGCTGGAAATAATGAGGGTGATAAAAAGAATAGAGGCAAAACGCGTTGTAATTGACAGCATTCCGGCTTTGGGATTCAACTTCGAAAACTCAAGCGAGGTAAGAAAAGCCATTTTGAAGCTTAGCTATATGCTCATGAGAAGCGGGGTAACATCCATCCTGGTTTCAGAAATGCAGGAAGGCATGAACAGGTTCGGAAAATACGGCGTCGAAGAATACGTTGTTGACGGCGTAATAGTGCTGCACTACATGGGCGTCGGAACGCAAAGCAACAGGACAATGCATATAAGAAAAATGAGGGCCACAAAACATTCAGAGGATTTGCATCCTATGGAAATAACCCAAAAAGGCATAGTGGTGCACAAAATAGAAGAAGAATACGGCGAAGTGTAAAGACAATTTTTTCCCTAAAAATAGGTTAAATGCACAGGGCCTGAAAGCAAGCGTTTTTAACTGTTTTTGCAGAAAAGGTCTTTGGATAGTAATGGCTGCGGAAGACTTGAGGAACAGCAAGATTGCAAACAAAGAAAAGATTGCGGCTGCCGGCATAAACCCTTACCCTTACAGTTTCAAAAAAACAGCCAATGCGAAAGATCTTCAGGAAAAGTACTCAAAACTCAAGGCAGAACAAGGAAAAGAAGACGCCTATTCCGTGGCTGGCAGGGCCACGGCAATCAGAAATCTCGGGAAAATGGCATTTCTTGACATATCAGACCAGGACGGAAAAATACAGGCCGTCTTTAAAAAAGGCGAAACAAAAAATTTTGAAATTGCGGACGCACTTGACATAGGCGATTTTGTCGGGATAAAAGGCACAATTTTTAGGACAAAGCGCGGCGAACTCAGCATCATGGCAAAAGAATTCGAGCTCTTGTCAAAATCAATAATGCCTCTCCCTGACAAATGGCACGGCCTGAAAGACATAGAGATCAGGTACAGGAACAGGGCCCTCGACCTAATAATGCAGCCGGAAAACAGGGAAATCTTCGCCAAAAGAAGCCAGATAATTGACGCACTCAGGGAATTCCTCAAAGAGAAAGGATTCCTTGAAGTTGAAACGCCGCTGCTTCAACCGGTATACGGCGGGGCTAATGCCAAGCCGTTTAAAACACACGCCAATGCATGGGACACGGACTTTTACCTGAGCATCTCGCCCGAACTCTACCTGAAACGGCTTCTTGTGGGGGGCTATGAAAAAGTTTTCACGATATGCAAAAACTTCAGGAATGAAGACGTTGACAAAACCCACAACCCGGAATTCACAATGACAGAGTTTTACCAGGCATACGCCGACTACGAGGACATGATGAAACTTACCGAACAGCTTGTCGAATATATAGCAAAGAAGGTTGCAGGCACTACAAAAATAGAATACCAGGGCAAAAAAATAGACCTGAAAGCGCCCTGGAAAAGAATGACAATGCTTGACGCAATAAAAAAATATTCGGGCATAGACCCGGAAAAAGCATCCGAAGAAGAAATGCTAAAAAAGATAGAAGAAACAGGCGCAGTGTTTGACAAGCCCAGAAAATGGGGTTGGATTGTAAGCGAACTGTTCGAAGCAACATCCGAGAGCCAGCTGATAGAGCCGACCTTCATAACAGACCACCCGAAGGAAACAACGCCCCTTTGCAAGGAAAAACGGGGAGACCCAAGGCTCGTTGAAAGATTTGAGCCGTATATAAACGGCTGGGAAGTCGGCAATGGCTATTCAGAGCAGAACGACCCTAAAAAACAAAGGGAACTCTTTGAAGAGCAGGAAAAGGAAACAAGACTAAAAGAGAAGCACCCTAAGGACACGGATTTCATTGACGTGATGGAGTATGGCATGCCGCCCGCAGGCGGTGTCGGAATAGGAATAGACAGGCTTGTGATTCTGCTTACAAACCAACCGGCAATAAAAGATGTAATACTGTTCCCGCAAATGAGGCCAGAAAAGTAAAAAGCAATCACTTCTTTCCAAACACGCTCAATGGGCTCTCATTCTTTTTTCCGCCAAGCTTCGGCAGCTTTACACCGGAAAAAGGCTTTGCGCCATTAGGCGCGCTTTTCCCAAGGCTTTTTCCTGTGAAGGAAAAAGGCTTTTTGGTTACCTTCCAGAAAGCCGGCTTTTGTTTTTCACCCTTGGACTCCGGCCCGCTTTCCTTTGCGCCGAAACCTAAGCGCTTTGGCTTTGGATAATCCTTGCCGGAAGAGCGCCTCTTTTTCAGGAGAATGAGAATAACAAGCGCCACGATAATAATCACAATTGCAACAACGGCATAGAGCATAAAATCAGAAGATATTGCAAGGCCTGTTGTCACTGTTCCGACAGGCAATAGTATGGGTGGCGCAACAAACTTGTTCACCACATTGCCAGAAATCAGGGTGTCTGCCTGCAGCTGCGAAAGGTTGTTTTTAAACGCGTAAGAAAAGCTCTTTTTCCTGTATTCGTCCCTCGTCAGGACAAAAGAAAGCTTTGGATCGTCATACAGCACGTCAAAAGCAATGTTTGAATCAAGCTCGGCGGCATACTCGGCAAACTCTTTCGGAACAACCTCTATTACCTGCAAAACCCTGTCACCTGCATTGCTGTCAGCCAAGATATTGACATCCAGGGAGAAAGAAACAACTATAATAGCCCGGTAATATTCATTGTTGTTGTCAACAACTTTTAGGATTTGAAGCTGCCTCTTCGGGTCAGCCTTTCCAATCATCTCAACAGCCTGCTGCTCGACATGGCCCGAAATGCCCGCTGCATTCAAAAGAATGCCTGCCTGCTCCTTATTGAAAACAAAATCAGCAGTCTTGTAAACAGAAGTGCTCACCACTTTTTGCGATTTCTGGAACAAAAGAATGGCCTCGGCAAGAAGCGCCTTTGCATTTGTCAGGCTTTCCAAATCAGGCTGCTTTGAAAGCCCGACAGCCTCGTTGAGCTTGCCCTCGGCCTCATCAATAAGGCTGCTTTCGCCCTCGGAAACAATGGCTTCGCCCTCAAGCCCCCATAGTACCTGCAATGCCTTTTCCCTGGCTTCCATTGCCTGTTCCATTGCTGCATTCATGTCAAGCACGCTGCCAAACGCATTCAAAACCATGACAGCAACTGTGACCTCGGACTTGTTTCCGCCCAAATCCGTGAGAACAACCTTAAGCTCTTGCTGGCCATTCTCAACTGAAAAAGAATCCCAATCAAAAGAGTAAACGCCGCCGTCGCCAGCAATGCCGTCACCTAGCTTTTCCCAGTTGCTGCCAGCCTTAAGGAAAAAAACAGGCGGCTCAAGCCCGCTTTTGAAAGAACCGGAGTCCTCGGCCTCAACCTTCAAAGGCACAACCTCGCTTACCCTGTCATTGTATTTTGGGGAAACAAACCGGACACCGGGGGCGGTAACATCGTATACGAAACGCGCCTCAAAACCGCAGTCGTCCCCAAAAAACTCCTTTGCGGCAAGAGAAAAATCAATGTAACCCTCTTTGACGCCAGACAAATCAAGCGAGCCATCCCAACTGTCAAAAGGATCAGCATCCGCAAAAAAAACCTTTTCAGAGCCATCTGGCAAAACAGCGCTAAGGCCGCCATGATAAATAAGGGTATCGCTGCTTATGCCCAAAGCAAGGCTTTTGCCGGAAAGGGATTTTGAAAAGGTTATATCCAAATCGCATTTTGCGGCGGTTTTGACATAAGCCTCATTGCTTATGCCGCCGGTAATGCCGGCATTGTCAGCAGCCAATACAATGTAATGGTAAGTGGTGCTCTGCTCCAGCTGATTGGCGTCAACAAAAGAAGTTGCGCTGCCGGGAACTCTTGCATGAACAGGCGTGTCCCTCGGAGAAACACCGCCAACAAGCTTCCTGTAAATCACATACTCCTTCACTCCGCTGGCACTGTCCTCAGCAGCAGTCCAGGAAAGCTCAATGTTCCCGTCATTCAGGGACTTTGCAGAAAGAATGGAGCTTGAAGGCCTGTCAACATCAAGCTTTATATGATAGGCAGCAGAAGCGCTTTCAGCATCACCGGCATTGACATGAAAATAATAATCCCCGCTGTCACGCTTCTGCGGCGGAGAAACACTCGTGCCGGAAATGCCACAAGCCATTGCCGAAAGTTCAGGAGCATCAGGGCTGGAAGTCAGGGCATAACAATACTGGGTTGCGCCGGCAACCTCATTCCACTCAAACAGCATAGGCATTTTTGCCCAAACATCCACAGGATGCGTTGCGCTTGTGACGACAGGCGCATCCAAAGCAAAAACGACAGGGAACAGCAAAACAAGCAAAGCAAACAAAGCGGTTTTGCGCGAAGCGCTTGTTTCCCAAGGCTTTTTTTCAACAGAAAAAAAGGCTTTTTTTGGAAAAAGCATGATTACAAATAAGGTAGAAAGGAATTTAAAGAATTGGCAAGGTTACCCTAGCTTTATTTTGCCTTCATTAACTTGCCGAAAAAATTCCTGCAAATTAAGAGCGGGGCGCGCTGCCAATTGGACTACAGACCAAGATAGTATTAAATTCGGGAAACGGACTGTTATAAATAAGCTATAAAAAAGGTGAGAAGATGCGTCCTTGGAGAAAGCCACCAATAGCAGCTGAAAGCCGCTTGCCGGAGCACGAATTATTGCAAAGGCTAATTACCAGAAATTCCAAAATTGCCTGCATCGGCGGTCACGGAAGCCCAGAAGATGACCCCACGCCAGCGTTTCTAGCACAAGCCACAAGAAGCAAGGCCGTAACGCTGGTAGACTGCCAAGACCTTGCTTTATTGGACAGACTAAAAAGAATACAGCCGAGAGGCAAATTTCCAAAAAAACTCGGCCAAAAAATAGCCGGTCTAACCAAAGGAAGTGGATTAAAAACAGGTTACGGAGGGCTAATAAAATACAGAGAAGAGATGCAAGGAACCCAAAAAAAAGCGATTATCGGTTTAAAAACAGGCATCAGGCTACAACCAGGGCTTGCCTGGAAAACAGGAATCAAACCAGGCACATTAAACTTAATCGTTGACAGGGATGTAAATTACTGGGTTTCAATCCAAGGAAAAACAAAACTTCAAGAAACAATCAACCACTATCTTTCACTGTTAAAAAAAGGAGGAAAAATAGCCTTACTGTTTAACACAACAAGAGACGGAGCAGAAGAACACCTGCGCGCGACAAAGGAAATCATCCAAGGCTTGTTACCAAAACAAAAAGCGACCGTGGAAGAAATTCCAATTAAAACAGAAAAATTTAATCTTGGGCCAAAACAAATCCAGCCACGATATTCAATGCAGTTGGCAATAATTGTCACGAAACTCTGAAAAAAATAATCAGATTTTTATTTTTCCAGCCTTTACTTCCGCAAAAAATTCAAGCCAATTGATTGCCAAGTTTTCAGGGAGCTTATCCAAGGCAAACCAGCCAAAGCGCTCAAATTTATCAGGCTCCATAATCTTTGGCCTGCCACTGACAATCCTTGCCTCCAGCAAAGGATTGACCCAATGCTGCTTTTCAGTTTGAATTATGTGGTCAATAACAGTCAAAAGCCTTACAGCCTCAACTTTAATGCCAAACTCTTCCAAAGCCTCGCGCTTTGCGGCATCGGCAAGCGTTTCACCAAATTCAACGCAACCACCGGGAGCGGTCCACTTGCCGGCTTCATTTCGACAGTTTTTTGCCCTCAACCCAAGAAGCATTTCGCCTTTTTCATTCCTGACCATCACGCCAACACCGACGCCGACAAAATCAACGCCGGGCTTCAGCTTAGCCAAACAGACCACCAAGAAAAGAAAAATGGGGTCGGCGGGATTTGAACCCGCGACACACCGGTCTTCAGCCGATTGCTTATGGGTAAAAACTCAAAAGAGCGTTTTTATCTCCCGAGTATTCTATCTCCCAGGCTGAGCTACGATAACGGTCTGCATAACATAATTATAACAGATCCCCGCTGTGCTCAGCCGCGACCCAACATATTTCACCAAAAGAAGTTTTTTTAAACTATGGCTAACTTAAGCCGTTCCATTTTAGAGGCAGTATCTAGCCCAATAAGAGCATAAAATTTTGCAAGATCTTCTTTGCGCCTGATTCTAAGCCTTACCCCCTGAACGGTCGCACCATATGTTCGCTTAACTTTTTTAGACAAAAGGAAGGGATTCATTGTTGTAATGCCAAAATATTTTTGCAGCCCCTCTTTGACCTGATTCAAAAAAGCCAAGCCACTCTCAATTATTTCTGTTGACTTGTATATCTCAATAGTCAACATCCTGTCCTTAATATACACCCCGCCCTCACAGTCGAAATAACGCCTGGCAAAAATGGCGAAGCATCCTTTATCATTTAAGATCCATTCAGGAATGGAGTATTGTTTCAAAACCTTGTTTCCGCAGGGAACACCAGCAAGAAACAGAATTTTGGCAAGTGGCCTGCAATTCACTCCATAATTTTTTGTGCCATATTTGTTCGTAGTACAATCACGAATTTTGCCTTTTACCCCAAAAAGACTGTAAAGAACCGTTTCAAATCGGGCTAGCTCACTTAAAGAATTTGAGCAATAGTCAAATCGCCATCTTGGCGGCTCTTGCAGATTGCCATCAGCCATCAAGTCGGCTATTAAGCCGGCTAGTTTTGGAGACGGATACAATGGCAACCATTTACCGGGCCTTTTGTCAAATTTTAGTTTGTTGTTTTTAGAGTAAGCCGCAACAAGCTGCGAATAATCAACAATAGACTGCATAAGGGAAAAAAAGCAGAATGAAAATAATAGTCTTTCTAAACACGCCACGTTTCCGCTGAATTTTTCCTTGGCGAGATTTCCACTAAAACAAAAATCAAGCCTTCAATTTCCTAATCTTCACGCCAGCCTCTTCAAGAACGCCTTTGCTTAACTCATCTTTTTCATCCTGCAAGAATATGACCTCCTTGACACCAGCGTTAATTAGGAATTTTGCGCAAAGCACGCAGGGAAAATGCGTAGTGTACAACGTTGCCCCCTTTGTGGCAACGCCCTGATAAGCGGCCTGTGCAACAGCATTCTGCTCGGCATGGGCAGCCCTGCAGTACTCAAGCCTTTCGCCGCTCTTTAGCTTGTACTGCTCCCTGAGACAATTGCCAATCTCAAGGCAGTTCTTCACGCCCTTGGGAGCGCCATTGTAGCCTGTTGCAAGAATCTGCTGCTCCCTGACCAAAACAGCTCCGACCTTCTTGCCCCTCAGGCAAGAAGCCCGCTTTGAAGCGGTCTTTGCAATCTCCAAAAAATACTCGTCCCAACTAATGCGCTGCAAAAAAAACACCCTTAATTTTTGTTCACGATTTTTTGCACGGTTGTTTCTTGCTCCAGCCCAAATCAGCTGCCAGTCTCCAATATCCTAAGCGCAATAATTCCTGCAAGAGTTAAAGAAAATCTTTTCCCACCAGGGTGCCCAAAAATAAGCCCTTCTCTTGCCAATTCAAACGCCCCACCCTTAAAAATATCATCCATTAACGACCTATCAACAGAAGGCCTGCCTGAAAACAACTTCAATTGAGTCTTAAGAGTAGGCGAAGCCATAATAACACGCATTGCCTGTTCAGCCACAATATTGGGATTGACCCGAAAGGAAAAACCCTGACAGGCCCCAGTCTTCCTTCGCCCTCCTCTTCTACGCCATTTCCCGTTCATAAACGAGCCCGATGGGATTCGAACCCACGACACCCTGATTAAGAGTCAGGTGCTCTACCAGGCTGAGCTACGGGCCCCTGAAATAATTCCTTTTGGATAACTTTTTAATTAAAGCCTTTTTTCCAAAACCGGCGAAGCCTGCTCTATCGAGCGCCAAAAAGGCGCGAAGATAGTGCCCGTACCAGCCGGACGTGTCGGCTAACGAGCCCGGTGGGATTCGAACCCACGACACCTTGGTTAAAAGCCAAGTGCTCTGCCAGGCTGAGCTACGGGCCCAATTGCTGCTCGTTCAATACTTCTTTTATAAAAGGAGTATAAAATAATTGGCTTTGCAAAAATATTTAAAGCCGCTATTTTTTGCCTTTTTTCGGTTTTTGCGGTTTTTCGGCATTACCCTTGATTTCCTTCAATCCGTTCATGTATTTCTGCAAAACAGCAGGAACCTTGATTGTGCCCTGTTTTGTCTGGTAAGTCTCCAAAATAATGCGCAGCATTCTTGTAGTGGCAACCATTGTGTTGTTCAAAGTGTGCACAACCGCCTTTTCGCCGCCTTTTTTCCTGTACCTGATGCCAAGGCGCCTTGCCTGGT
This sequence comes from archaeon, assembly GCA_041645325.1. Taxonomy (GTDB): domain Archaea; phylum Iainarchaeota; class Iainarchaeia; order Iainarchaeales; genus JAFCCL01. Next base: position 32,379 of record JBAZQI010000007.1, on the reverse strand, counting down.
AATCGGTGCAATGGCTGCAGGACATAAGCTCAATATACTTTTGCTCCCTCGGGGACCAGCCGTTGAAATCGTATTTTTTGGCGGCAATCGCACCCATATCGCCTGTGCAGACATTGACCTTTTCATAGGGAATCTTGAGGCCCTTGAGCAAATCCTCGGCATTTTTTGCGATTTCCTCAAAGAGCTTCCAGCTTTGCCCTGGCGTGCAGAAAACAAACTGCTCTATCTTGTTGAACTGGTGCACGCGGAAAAAGCCGCGTTCGTCCAAACCATGCTTGCCTATTTCGCGGCGGAAACAGGCGCTTACCCCGGCATACTTTATCGGCAAATCCTTTTCTTCAAGAATTTCGTCCTGGTACATTGCGGCCATTGGATGCTCGCTTGTGGCAATCAGGTAAAGGTCGTCGTTCTCAATCTTGTACATCACGTTCTCAAAATCATCCAAGGAAACAACGCCTTCATAAGGCCTGCGCCTCATCATGAAAGGCGGCTGAACTGGCATGAAGCCGCGCTTGCAGAGAAGGTCAAGTGCGTATTTCTGCAATGCAAGGTCAAGCAACACCAATGAACCCTTGAGGTAAAAGAAGCCGTTGCCGCTTATCTTCACAGCGCGCTCGAAATCCGCAAGGCCGAGCTTAGCGGCAAGCATGCCATGGTGTAGCAGCTCAAAAGAAGCCTTTTTCGGCTTGCCGCATTTTTTCACCACAATGTTTTCCGACTCGTCTTTTCCGAAAGGCACGGAATCATCAAGGAGATTTGGCAATCGCATAAGGCAGTAGTCGACCTTTCCCTTGAGCTCCGCGGTTCTTGCCTCTTTTTCCTTTATCAAAGAGGGAATCTGCTTTGCCTCTGCGGTTTTTGAGGAAACATCCATGCCGGCACGCATCTCCCCTGCAATAACGCCGGAAATGACGTTGCGCTTCTGCCTCAATGCGTCAATTTCCTGCTTCAGGCAGCGCCATTCCCTGTCATTTTCAATCAGTTCCTGAAGCAGGGCGATTTTTTTCAGGTCATTTCTTTTCTTAAGGTTACCTTCAGCAAGTGTTGGATTTGCCCTGATGAGGTTTATGTCAAGCATTTTTTCACCGTTGGCTGACTTAGTAATAAAAATCTGTTTGTAGTTAATATAAGGTTATATGGTGAGCCACGAAATCGCCGTGCTGAGATACGGGCACAGGCTTGTACGCGATTACAGGGTTACAACACACAGCTGCCTCGTAGCACGCGAACGGTTACACCATTCGGCAACTCAGCCAATGCAGACGTACCAATAAGATATGCAGGAAAACGCGTTTAGTGGTCATTCCGGGTTAAAAGCCCAAAAACCACAAAAGCACCTAATTTTGCCCAAAAGTTTAAAGCACCAGAAACCTTAAATTTGGCAAGATTTATTATGGTATAATGTTTGATTTTGGTTTGCGCGCCCAGGCTAGTTTGGAATATTTGATGACATATGGCTGGGCGCTGATAATGATAGCTACCGTGGTAGCAGTGCTTGTTTTTGTTGCAGGAAGCCCTGCTTCCACAGCGGTTTTTTCCAGCAGTGATCCTGCAAAGATTTTGCTGAGAGCAAGCAGTGTTTCCGAAACAACTGCAGAAATCCGGTTGCAGAATGCTACCGGCGGAAAAATTGACATAACAAGCATTACACCAACAAACTACAGTAACTGCACAATCAACACAAAAAATCCACCACCACAAATATCAATCGGCGCAGGAAGCATAATGGAACTCAAATGCACTACGTCGGCAGAGAGCAAAGGAAGCATAAGAATAGGATACACAGACTACTTCGGATTACAAAGAACTGTAACAATTAACGCAAGCGGAACAGGCACAAGCGGTGGAAACCCTGGCGAAGTAGGGCTTACCGCCTACTATAAGTTTGATGAAGGCACTGGCACAACAACTACAGACAGCAGTGGAAACGGAAACAACGGAACACTGCTGCCAGCCCCGCCGAACGGGCCGACATGGCAAACAACAGGAGGCTGCCCGAGCGGAAACTGCATCGGCTTTGACGGAGTGAATGATTATATCCAGGTGGGCGATAGTGATAGCTTGGATTTAACGAATGAGTTTACAATAGTCTTATGGATGAAACCCGGTAACCTTACACAAACCAATAAATACATTTTAAGCAAACTCGGCCCCGGCGATAACACATATGCCATCATATGGGAATACCTCAATGACAACATTGAATTTTACTCTTCAAGTTATACCGGCAGTAATCCAAGGACAGGCTCCAACATTCCAATCACCAATACCAACTGGCACCATATAGTATACACATACAACGGAAGTATCTGGGCCGGCTATAGGGGCGGAGAAAACATCTTTTCCTTATCAAGAACATTTTCCCTTACGACCTCAACGGGAAATTTATTTTTGGGGCATTTTGAGGGAGTATCTACTTGCGGCGGTAGTAGTTGTGGTTTCAACGGCATCACCGACGAAGCCAAAATCTACAACAGGGCACTGACCGCGGGAGAAATCTGTGCTGTTTGCAAGGAGCATATTCCTTCTGGCGGAGCTTGCAATTGTACATGAGTCTGCCAAGCAGCGCGCCTTCTGGTGCCGCCCCTTGTTGAAATCCGATAGAATTCCACCATTCTTTGAATGGCGATTTAAGGGCTAAAAGTGCACAACACAGCAAGTTGTTGCGAGTATCGCTTTCAATTTTTAGAGCTTACACCACTTAAAATTACTATAAATATTGTCGCCTATCGTGCCATTATAGGGCGGGCGAAAGCCCGCCGCACGCAATAGATAAGAAAAAGATTGAGGCCCTAAAAGATTACTGCGGGCCTTTCAGACCACGCAGTATACGGGGGAATAAAATTTTCACCGTTGGCTGACTTAGTAATAAAAATCTGTTTGTAGTTAATATAAGGTTATATGGTGAGCCACGAAATCGCCGTGCTGAGATACGGGCACAGGCTTGTACGCGATTACAGGGTTACGTCGCACTGCTGCCTTGTAGCACGCGCCTTCGGGGCAAAAAAAATAATAATTGCCGGAGACGAGGACAAAAGCATAATCGAGAGCGTTGAAGACGTCTCAAAAAGATGGGGCGGCTCATTCAAAGTTGAATTCACAGGCAACTGGAGAAAAACCCTGGCGGAATTCAAAAAAAAGGGCTTTTTCTCCGTGCATCTGACAATGTACGGCCTGCAGCTCCAAAAAGAGGAAAAAAGGCTGCGGCAAAAGAAAAAAATTCTGATAGTGATAGGCAGCCAAAAGGTCGAAAAAGATGTTTATGAGCAAAGCGACGCAAACATCGCTGTAACAAGCCAGCCGCACAGCGAAATAGCCGCCTTGGCTGTTGCACTTGACAGGATTCAAAAAGGGCAAGAGCTTGCGCTGCACTTCCCAAAAGCGGAAATAAGCATTGTGCCACAGGCAAAAGGCAAAAAAGTCGCAAAAAAGCATGAAAACAGGCGTTTAGTTTAAATCGGTTTTGAAAAATAATTGTTATGGTTGATGCCTTTGACCAGCAAAAAAAGCTTTATCTGCCTTCCCCTGGTTCAGGAGTTCCTTAAGAACACAGGCGGGGACGCGGCCATAGGCGTGGCAACATTCTGCGAAAAAAAGGACAGGCACGTGACTGACGAGGAATTGGCCAAGAAAATGAAGATGAAGGTTACGGAAATAAGGACTGTTTTGAACAGACTGCATTACAGGGGGATAGCATGCTACAAGAAAACAAAGAACAAAAGAAACGGCTGGTATAATTACACTTGGGAGATAAAGAAAAAAAGGATAGTTGATCTTATACTTGAAGAACAAAAGGAAAACATAGAAAAACTTGAGGCAAAGCACGACTTCGGGAAAAATTACAGCTTTTTCAGCTGCAAAAACACATGCAGTTTGGTCCCCTTTGAAATTGCCGCAGAATACCAGTTCAAATGCCCGGAATGCAACCAGACAATGGACGCCTTTGACTACAGCAAAAGGCTGGAAGACATAAATACGCAGATAGAGGTAATGAAAAAAGAAACCGGCGAACTGGAAAAAATGACTTAAAAAACACAAAATCTTGGACAGATTTTAAAACAGGGGAAAAAGAAAAAATAAGGGAAAAAACGGAAAAATAAAGGCGCTTATAAAAAATAAAGCATTTTAAAACCACAAAACAGGCAAACAGGTTAAAAAAAGCCTTTGTTTATAAAAATACCTTTCGGGCGGTTTTTAAACCTTTTTATGCAAAGCTTTTGTTATAGCGGGGTAGGGCAGCCAGGAGTGCCCGTCGGGCTCATAACCCGAAGGTCGGAGGTTCAAATCCTCCCCCCGCTATTCTTCCCACAAAACAGGAAAAACCTTATTCTTGGCAAAAAGCTGATTTTTTGGAACAAGCTAAGCAGCCTCACATAAGCAGTTTAGCGCGGTTTTGGGCAGAGTATATAAAAAAAACCTTTTAGCGGCGGCTAACAAGCAGAGATATTGATGGAAAAGAAAAACCGCAAGAAATGCCTCAAAACCAAGCAGCCTCACAACAAGGGGATTTGAAAGAATATTGGCAAAAACAACCTAAAAGCCAGAATCACCTTACTCACAGGTACCCAGGAAGCAGGCAACAGGCAGTGCGGCAAAAAATAACCTTTTTTCAGCCAACTCACAATGTATGGATAATGATAAAATAGGTAATGCTGGCTATAGGGGGCCAGCGGGCTTAAAAAATAACCCTTAAAATATAGCTCACACAAACATGAAAAAATAAAAAACACCAAAAGTAGGTAATTACTATTAATTACTATAATGATTTCTCATTACAGTAATAATTTAAAGTAATTACGGTCATTATAATAATAACATGGTGTTTAAGAGAATCGCGAGAAGCATTTTCAACCTCTTCCACAAGGTGGACGTTTGGAGTGCGGACAGCGGCGAAAGGGTCTATAAACCAGAGGAAACGGCAAAAAACACCGGTTTTGATGAAATACATAGTGTTTGGGACTACCTTAATTTCAGGCAAAATACACAAGCATTCCACCTTTCAAGCGTTTTGGGTTTTGATGAATGGGTGGATATGGTTGAAGCCAGGCGCAGAATTAAGGAGCTTTTCGGGGCAGAATACAAAAACGAACGCAGCCTTTATCCTTATCTCAAAACATTGACAGACATAGGCCTAATGGAAAGCACGAGCATTGGAGGCAGAATGCAGTGGCGAAAACAAGACCTACTTGTTAAGATAAGTAAAAAAGAGGGGGAAAAACAGACTGCAATCATAGAAGCCAAAACGGAAAAAAAGAGTAAAAAAGAGGCTTAGGGCCAAAAAACACCGTGCACAGCCGAACTTGAGGCAGATTTTACAGTGAAAGGCTTTTGAGTTTCTTATAGTTTGAGTAGAATGCCTTGAGCTTGTCCGATTGAGTATAAACCACCTTGAACCATTCATCGGTTGTTATCGGCTGCGCCTCATTGAGGACAACCGCCAGGTAACCCTTGTCCAACTCACCCTGTTTTGCAGCAAGGAGGCTTAGCTCGGAAACCAGTTTTTCTTTTCGACCGGATTCTGTCGCCATATAATACCTATCGAGAAGGGATTCAAGAGCAGCTATTGCGCCTTTTTCATCAACCAGTTTTTCATTCATATAATAAACCGCCTTCCATTCTCCCTTATTCTTCCAGACGTGGGTTGGATTGCGCCCGGTTTTGAAAAAGTCCAGAAGGTGCTGGAACTCGCCAGGCGGTATGATAACGCAGTTTTTGCCGGGCCTTATGTAGGGGGTTGCTGACAGAACGCCGGCCCTGTGGTAATGATAGGTTTTGCCATTTGATTTGAATACCGCCTGCGTATAGCCGTAGAGCGCCCTGAAAAGCTTCTGGTAGGTGTAGCTGCTGTGCTTCATCTTTTCAGGAATTATGAACTTGTATTGGATAAAATAGCCCCTAATTCCCATAGACACCCCACACTTCCTATATTGGTTGTTGTAACTGAATTCTATTTCTTATGTATAATACTAATACATAAGAATATTTAAAGTTTTACCAATGAATCAACCTGGCAACGGCAAGGCAAAACAACAAAAACAAAAGAAGAAGATTAATGGAAGGGCTAAAAATGGAAAAATCAGCGTCTGTTGTATCTGTAGTATGATGCTGGCTTCGGCCTTTCTTCCGGCTCTTGCACGGCTGGCTTTCCGCCAACTACCACGATGTCTTTTGCTGACCTGACATTTTTGTACGGGATGCTCTTTTCGCTGATGATTTTTTTGGCTTCTTGTTTTGACCTGGCTTTCAGAGGCTCTGTTGTGATTGTTTCAAGCCTGCCCTTCTCCAGATTTATTATAATGTCAAAGACCTTGCCTTTATACTCAGCGTCCGCGGTGTAAATATCCATCCCGAATAGTTTTGATAGGCGCATTGTCATCTTGTCCCCTCCGAAAATTTTGTTATAATACTAATCTCTTTAAAGTATTTAAGCATTTTGGTTATGCCCCCCGGTTCTGATAAAGGAAAGGTTGTTTTGTATACATAATTCTATTCCATCGCAACCCCTCTTTCGCCCCCTCAAAACACAGTATACATAACCCTTGTTCCTGTGTTTTTTTCCTTTTGTATCCTGCAATTAATATTTTTTCTTTTATACCCAAAAAAGATACTTTTGATTTTATATTTCCTTTAAAATATTTTCGCACCTTTTTTAACTGGATTACAAATGGGTAAAGAAAGCCTGCGGGCGTTTTTTTTCAGGTCAAAACCGGTCAATGTTCTCATTGCCTTGGATGACCCTAAAAAAGAGTGGTTTGCCTCTTCATTGGCAAAGGAAGCTGACTGCACATTTCCACATATAATTAAAATCCTTTCAAAATTTGAGTCTTTTGGGCTTGTTTCATTCAAGGTTGAGGGGCGGCGAAAGCTGGTTTTCCTGACCTTAAAAGGTAAGAGGCTTTCCCAAGACTTTTCCAGAACAATTGCGGCATTCAAGGACTAATGCCAACTAAACGTTTTGCCGCCAAAAACAGGCCTTTTTCAACAAGCATCAATTGGCCCTTATTAGTGGAAGTGCAGGGTCGCCCTATGATTAACAGCGCTGCTTTTTTCTCAAAGCCGGTCTAACGGGCTTTGGACTTTTTTCAGCTCTTCCATACTGACCCTTGTATAAATCTGGGTTGTACTCAGGTCACTATGCCCTAAAAGCTCCTGTATTTTCCTTATATTTTCACCGGCCTCAAGCAGGTGGGTTGCATAACTATGCCTGAGTGTATGCGGGGTTACACGCTTCTGGATTCCGGCTTTTTTTGCCGCAACCTTCACAATTTTTTGTATGGTATCCGAGGAAAGCGGCTTTCCATTTTTTTTGCTGAAAACAAAAACACTTTTCACCTTTTTCCGGGCTATATATTTTTTCACATGCTTCAGCCATTCCTTTGAAAGGATTATTGTCCTGTCCTTGTCCCCCTTGCCCCCCTGTATTGACGCAATCCGCTCCTTGAAATTAAGGTTCTCGGTTTTAAGCTTTACGCATTCGCTGACCCTGCAGCCAGAACTGTAAAGGAACTCCACTATCAGGCGATTGCGCTTTGGTGGCGCAGCACTGATGAGTGCTCTGACTTCGTCCCTGCTAAGCACAATCGGCAATTTTTTCGCTTTTTTTGCAATCTTCACTTCTTCAACTATCTTATTGTGCATTACACCGTGGAAAAAAAAGCGCAGCGAGGCATGCACCAAAGCAAGCGTTGCATTGCTAACATTGCCCAGCTCTTTTTTTCCGGCAAGAAACCCCACAATATCATCCCTTTCCGCGCTCTCAAGCGGCTTTTTCACATAGCGCGCAAATTCATCAAAGTAACACAGGTACATCTTCATTGTCCTTGCACTATAACCGCTAATTATGAGCTCCTGCCTCATTTTCTGCCGCCATTTCTCATTTCCAACGGAAGCTGCTCCCTGCTGCTGCGGCAAGTCTGCAGGTGCCGTGCCCTGCTGCGGCAATGGCAGCGCCCTTGCTTTATCTTCCCCAACTCCCTTTTCTCCAGAGGGTTTTTCAGTATAATCCATGCAGGCAATACCTGCGCTTAACTTGTTTTTATTCCTTGCCTTGTGCCCAGGCAAGCACGGTATTTTTTAATGTGATTTTGCCTTGAGCCAAAACCCGGTGCGCTATTTTTTAATACTTTTGTGTTCATCTTTCTTTTGATTGGCATGCAAAGGCGCGTGAAACCAGTTCCTGACGGCAAGATTGAAAAGCCCGAGGACAAGGGCTGGAAGGACTGGTATGAAAAGCTTGGCGAAAAAGAGCACGAGGAATACCTTTCAAAATTAGGCCTTGAAAAGGAAGACATTGAGGAATGGGGGCGCCATTCTGTGCTGAATGGCCTTGAACAGGAAGCCGGGTCTGTAGAAACCGAGCCTCAGTCAGGGAATGCCAAAAAGCCAAAGAAGAAATGCTGATTTTTTCATTCTGAAATTGAGGCATAATGCATAAGCTGCTTTGCCTGAAAGCCCAAAACTAGGCCGCCTATTCCCGCAAGCCAGGCCGCAAAATAATAAAGGAATGTTATTTCATTTCCGCCGACTTCAATGTGGTTCAGGATGCCTTGCACCATGCTCCAGACAAAGAGCGTTGCAAAGGCAACGCCGACAATGAAGAAGAAGGCGCCTTTCACAAACATGAATTTTACTTTCTTCATGAGGTGCTATTTAGTAAAAACAATATGTTTTTAAAGAGTTTAACTGCATTATTAGTATATTGTAGTTCCTATTTATTGGTGGGTTTTTGATAAAAGGGGTTTTGATGTATGGATATGGCAATAGATGAAGAGATGAGGATGCAGTTGCTTGCTGAGGAGTTCAAGCTCAGGAAAAAGCAGCCGCCTGCATGGACAATGCAGAAATACAGGAAATACGCGAATTTCGGCGCAAACAGGAAGAAAAAAGAAGAAACCACGCAGTAAACGCTGCCTTGCTCAAAACACTGGTTTTTTTGGTTTTCAAACGCGCTTTTTTGCGAAACAGGCTTAATGGTCTTTTTTTCTTATTTGCTTAGCTTTAAAAAGGATTTGCTGGGCAAGTTTTTTACCCTGCAAGGGGCAACAAAGGAAATTAAGGGCAGGAATAAAATTGCATTCTTTTTCTGGCATTTTATTTGGAGTTTCTTAATTTCTTAACCGGAGGTAAGATAAAATGGCATACAGTCAGTATAACAAGCGAAGGTTTGAAGGCGAAAAGCCTGTAACGGAAGGGCAAACATACGAAATAGACATCGAGGCAACAGGCGCAAAGGGAGACGGAATAGGCAAGGTCAAGGGCTTTGTAGTAATAATTCCCGGCGCAAAACCAGGCACAAAAGTAAAGGCCAAGATTGACGCCGTAAGGGGCAAGGTTGCCTTTGGCACGATGGTTGGCGAGGCAACAGCCAAAGCTTCTTCCAAAGAAGAAACAACCGAAGAGGAATCAGAGGAAGAAACCGAAGATGACTCCGAGGGCTCAGACGAACCTGCTTCTGAAGAAGAAAAAGAAAACGAAGAGGAATTAGAAGAAGCGGCTTCCGAAGAATTGGAAGAAGAGGCCTCTGAAGAGGAATAAACAGAAGAAGACTCTGAGGAAAAGAAAGAATAAGGACTCCGGAGGGAAACCCAAAGCGTTTCCCCCACTTTCCTTTTTTTGCCCTGTTTTTTTTCAAAACAAAGCTACTTACAGGCAAAAACAAACTGCCGGCATTATTCGGCATTTGCCGTGAAACAAACCTACTTAAACACATCCAGCCAACCTGCTTATGCGAGGTGAGATATTTGGCATTACTTTCAGTCATGCAAAGACGAGTTGAAAACTTTGCCGAAAAGAAAACCTGGCACTGTCTGCATTGCGGCAGAACAATAGAAAACCCCACGGACCTTTACACCAGGCGCTTCTGCAGCGTCAGTTGCAAGGACGCATACTTCAGTCCAACAAAGTAAATTTGATTCCAGGGTTTTTTCTCTGACAAAAAACAGCGTAAGCTCAATTCTAACTGAAATGAGAAAAACAGCCGGCAGGCCAGCTGTAGTTTCCCATAAAAACAAGTTTCAAGTCCTTATTTCAACAGTGCTCAGCCAAAGGACCAGGGATGAAAATACGGCAACAGCCTCAAAACAGCTTTTCAAATCCTTCCCAAGTGCAGAGCGCCTTTCCAAAGCGCCCTTGTGCAAAATTGAAAAACTCATCAGGCCTGCCGGTTTTTACCGGACCAAGGCCAAAAGGATAAAGGTAATAAGCACCCTTCTCGTTGAACGCTTTGGCGGCCAGCCGCCGAGTTCACTTGAGCAGCTTCTTTCTCTTCCGGGTGTTGGGAGAAAAACCGCAAACTGTGTGCTTGTCTATGCATTCAAAAAGCCGGCAATGCCTGTTGACGTGCACGTGCACAGGATTTCAAACAGGCTCGGTCTTGTTGAAACAAAAACACCGGAGCAAACAGAACAGGCGCTCATGCTGGCTGTTCCAAAAGAAAACTGGCTTGAACTAAACCATTTGATGGTGCGGTACGGCCAAAAAATCTGCCTGCCAAGAAACCCGCGATGCCTTGAATGCAAACTGCGCTTCAAATGCCCTTGGTTCCTGAATTCATGCCGCAAAAAGCAGGTTTAAATACTTTGCAAGCCGCAATTTTATCATGACTGTAGTGGCAAACTTTTTCGGCAAAATTATCAAGGCAATTCCTGCGCTCGTGGCAAAAGTAGGCACAGTACTGCTGCTAATCTTTACAATTGGAATGGTCGCAGGTTATGCCCTTGCATTGGGCGCAATAACACCAGCAATTTTCCTTATTCCAATAGTGGCGATGGCAGTAATGTGGTACAGGCTTGACGAAGGAGTCCTTATCCTAATCCTGCTCACCGCAATCATTCTCCTGTTTCCCGAAATCTTCAACAGCTTTTTTTCATCGTTTCTTTGAACCCAAGGGCTGTGTAGTCATAACAGGTTTAACTAATTTTCCCACTTTTTATTCTGCATGCACTATTCCTTCTCCCAACACTGGACAGAAAAGGCAAGGGAAATAGCAAAAGCCCTTGAATTCAACCACATTTGCCTTGAACGCATAACCTGCGTTGAAAGCAAGGGCACAAAAACAAAAAGGGTAATTGCAAGGATCCACACGCTGGGAAAAGTGCTCCAGCTTGGAATGAAACAAGAGTCGTTTTATGTAATAGAGCTCATCACAGAGCAATTTGGCAGGCAAAACAGCGAAGAACAGGCAAAAACAATAATACATGAGCTATTGCATATTCCCCGTGGCTTTGGCGGAGGCTTCAGGCACCACAAGCCATACGTAAACAAAACAACAGTGGAAATAGAGTTCAAAAGGCTGAAAGAAGCAGGATTTGAATGCTAAACAGCCTTTTTGAAGCAAAAATCATTTCACTATGCTAAGCTTTCCAAGCTTGCCTGTGCTGACCTGCTTGTTTCCCTGAAACTCGGAACACCAGCCGTTCTCAATCTTAATCTTTTTTCCCTCTGCAACCTGGTCAATCTGCTCATTCCACAAGGAAATGCTAATCTCCTCGCCTGTTTCGTCCTTTGCTGCAGCAGAACAAACCTTTCCGGAACCCCTCTCATTTGCAAAACTCCTTGCCTCGCCCTTGCTCACAATCTCAAGAACAATCTCAGGAACAGCACTCCTTGGCTTCAATTCACTTACATTCAAACAAAACACCCCTGATTCTTTAACATGGCTCCAAACACCAGAATTGCCCTGTTCCCAACAAGCGTTGAATAGGCAACTCGGTTTCCAAAACCACTCATATATACGGTGTCAAACAATTAAAATACTTTCCACAGCAAGCCTTTCTTTCTAAAAGCCTTTTAATAAAACCGAGTGCCCTGCAGGGTACGAGGCCCCGCAAAGCCATGCTTTGCTTTGGGCTTGCGAAAAATGCTTCGCGAGAAAGAAAGCCTCCTGGCAAAACCTTTGGTTTTGAAAGGCCCAGCAAAGCCGCAGCTTTGCCGGGTGGGAAAGAAAGAAGCCTTTTGCCTGCGGGCAAAAGCCTTGGGAAAATGTGCTCCGCGAAAAGAAAGCCCGGGGGAATTGTCTCCGGCAAGAAAAGCCCCAAGAATCGCCCCTTAATTATCGTGCCCTAAAAAAGCCAAAACCGCCCTAAAAACCATTCCGCAAGGAAAAAATCCATCATATACATAACTGTTTTGTGCTTTTTTAGGCAAATTTTTTTCCCCAAAAATTTTCTGTTGGTGTTTTTGCCACTTTGCATGCCAAAAACCCTACATCCCGCGTTAAAACAATGCAAAAGATGAAAAATGGTTTGATTTAACCGCCCAACAGCCCGCAGCAAGTTCACTATAGAAACCTTTTTGTGCCTGTTTTCTTCGGTTCTCTTTTAAGTGTTTTTTTTGCTGCAGGAAACGCGTTTTGGGCGGCCGCACTGCTTTCCCGAAAAAATCCGCCTAATTTTCCACGGCTGCCCCAAAAATTGCCTAAAAATTTTTCCGGCCTGGGCGGTGGCATCAAAAATCATCCGGAAGAAAACTTTGCCCGGTGAACAAGTCAACGAAAAAACACCCCCAAAAGCGTGTCTACATAACCCTTGGTTTGTTGTGATGGCCCTGCAAAGCTGGCAAAAAGTGGGTGATGCATTGCTTTATGCCTCCAAAGCTGTTGGAAGCTTTCTTTTCGGTCAAAATCCCGAAAAGTAGTTTGTGCCGAAAGCTCATGCGCTTACTAGCCTTATTTGGGTTAAATCTTACTTTTTTCGTTTTTGTGTTGATAATTTATCCTTTTTGCCATTTATAGGTTAAATTATGGATAACCCAAGGAGACATTCAGCAATTAGGAAAGCGATTGCTCTTGTAAGGCAGAAACATCCCACAATTAGGAAAGCAATTGTTGCAGGCGGTATTGCTATTACTCTTGCTTCTGGTACTCATCTTGGTTTGAAAGCACACGTTGATCGTTTGAATGTTGAAGTTGCCGCCGAAAACGCTTCTCCCGTAGTTGGTGCCGCGCCTTACGTCCCAGTTAAATTAGCTTATCACCGGTTATTGCAGGGGCAAGTTCAGCAGGTTGTTTTCAACCCCAATAAACCGGGCAATAGTTCTGGTTATGCTGTAATGGCCGCAAAACGGTTTGGCAAGAATTATGCTTTAGCCGATGCTTGGGACCTGCCTTTGAAAAACAGGGTTGTTGCCAGCTCTGTTGTTGACCGCGCGAAATGTAGCGGGGGTTTTTCCAAGGATTCTTTTGAAAAAATGATTTCGGATGGAACAATTTCTCCCGGAACAATTATAGGGGTTTATTGCCCTGACAGCAAGAATAACAGGCCAGGCAAGCAGTTTACTCATATGCTGGTTTTTGCCGGAAAAGGCGTGTTTTGGCATAATAATTCTCGCGGTCCAAAAGTTATTTCTTTAGAAGAAATTTTTTCCTCAATGAATAACAAAGGCCAGCGCGAGTTTTTGCCGGTTTCAGTTATTGCTCCGGTGGAAAAGCAGGCTGTTCAAAAGAAATAAGTACTTATGCGCGGTGTTGTACCCTGTGCTGCCTTTGCCAAGCCGGCTTGGGCGAGGTACGTGTTATACTTTACTAACGATAAGTTCTCGTAGCGCGCGTTCTGCTATGTTGTTTGTTGGTTCGACAAACAAGTGAATGATGCAAGTCAAGTCTTAAATACTTCAATACCCCCCATAATAGTTTATATGAAGAAAGCCGTATTTTTCCTTTTTTTGTGCCTTTTACTGCCATTTGCCTTTGCCGCTTGTGATGAAGACCAAAGGATTTTCAGGATAAGCAAGGACGTAGGCGGTCATGTCGCGCTTTACACAGGCACTTATCCTGTTGAAATATGCTATAACGATATTTTTGGCGAACCATATGAATTGCCAAATCCGCATGATTGCATTGCAGGGAGCGAAAACCTTGTTTTGGTTGCTTCAGGCGCAACAAACGCCCATGTGGCGCAACCAAACCTTATTCCCCCAAATCCAGCCTATTCCGGCAATATTTGCTTTGGAGACCTTGAATGCACTTATGTTGGAGCTTGCGCTGTAGGCGAGGAATGCATTGCAACAATTTCCGCTGTGGCAAATGCTTCTGTCAGCAAATTTTGTGAAGGCGCAGGAAGCTTTCCGATAAAGGTGTGCTGCCAGTCAGAAAGTGTAATCCCCGGTTCCCTGGACCTTATTTCCCTGGAAATTGTCATTCAACCGCAATATATTCCCAGCAACCAGGATTTCACTCCTGAAACGGCAAAAATTGTTTTAAGAAACCTTGGCTCAACTGAAGCAACTGTTGACCTTGCCGCAAACCTTGTTGACGCAGTAAACCGCGTCGAGGCAATTGGTGACCTTGAGCAAAATAACATTGTCATTCAGCCCGGTGCCGAAGTTTCGGTTCCAATAAACAACTGGCTTGCGGTCACAAGCCTACCCTTGCCGGTGCAAAACTACAGTTTGACTGCAAGGGCGTTTGACAGCACTTCTGAAGCGCTTGTTGCCTCTGGTTCGGTAATTTTTGGGGTCCTGAACGCCGGTGGCGCGGTTCCGGTGCCTGAATTAAATGTTTTGCTTCTTCCATTAATAGCATTTTCAGTTATTGCATTTGCATTATTTTCAAAAAAAAACCTGAAAAAATAAGGAACTGATGTTTTTGAGCACTGAATCCAAAACGGCCATCACACTAAATATGTGTGCAAATTTCTATTTGGCCCTATTTACAAAGGATTTATCTACACTGCCAGGCGTATCCCAACCATTAAATATTCTGAAATCGTTGAATAATAAGCGCAAGAAAGGGTGTTTTGTTTTATGCCTCTGAAGCTTACAGTTCCGAATTATTTTTTTCACCTTTTGGTGGCTTTTATAGTGGCTACTTTTGTGGTCGGCGCTTTTGCATATGTTGTTTTGCCAGGCACTGTTCCGGATCCGGGCCATGCCTTGAGTGAAATTCAGAATTATTTTCAGGGCGATGCCAGCCTTCAGCAGAGTTTGAGCAAATTTTGCCAGAGTGATGGCACTAGTTGCCCTGCTGCTGGTGGTCTTCCTGCCGGTGTTGTTGGCCAGACCTTGCGCCATAATGGTACCAATTGGATAGCAAATAGTGTATTGTTCAATAACGGAACCAATGTCGGCATCGGGACGACGAACCCGCAAACCATTCTCGACATAGGGACCGGCGTAGTCGGAAGCCCAAGGTTCCAGGTATCACAGGTAACCAATTCATTCCCAAGGCTGTACATGGGTGGTTCAAGCGCAACGGTTTCCTATGTGATAAACAAAATAAACCCTGCAACAACAGGCTATTTCGGCGAAGCGGCAGACGCAGGAGGCTATCAATTCAGGGGGACAGGCAACTTCTACATACAGGGCAACACCGGCATCGGAACAACAACCCCGCATGGCAGTCTTGAGGTTTATGGCACCAATGCGAACGCCTGGGTTTACTTTAATGGCAATGCCAACATTGTCCCAAATCCATCAGCGGGGGTTAATACTGGCTTCATGACCGCATGGAATCCGTCAGGAGGACAAGGGGAAACACAAATCCTATATGGCACCGGATTAGGAGTCACCCCGCGCCTTGATTTTGGCCGCTGGAGTGGGGCAGCAAAAACTATTGATATGACCCTAAGAAATGGCAACGTCGGCATCGGGACGGCGAGCCCACAGGGGGCATTGGATGTTGTCTCTACTACCGGGGCATTTATTGTCCCAAGAATGACTACTGCCCAAAGAAATCTTTTAGTGCCCGTGAATGGCATGATTATCTATAATACCAGCACCAATCAGTTTAATTTTCGTGAGAATGGGGCCTGGGTTTTGAAATAACGGCAATTAACAATTGCTTTTTTTTTATCCGATTTTTTTTGCAATGGGCAAAGGGTTATAGCCCTTTGCAGGCAATTCTTTTTAATGCGGTTCAAAATCGCGAATGTGGAAATGCGCAATCAGCTTGTTTTGGCGCCAATGTACAGGGTCACTGATTTGGCGTTCAGGCTGCTTTGCAGGGCGCAAGGAGTTTCCTTGTGTTATTCGGAAATGGTCAATTCCGAGGCACTTATAAGGAACAATCTCTCAGCCCAAAGGCTTGCCCAAACCTGCAAAGAAGACAGGCCTTTGACAATGCAGGTTTTTGGTGCCAGGGTTGAAAGCATGAAAAAGGCGGCTGAACTGCTTATTGCGGAAAAGGAATTTGATTTTTTGGATTTGAACCTTGGATGCCCTTCCGGCAATGTGCTTAATCAGGGTGCTGGTGCCGCGCTTTTGAAGAGGCCTGCGCGCATTTGCGAAATCATTTCCTGTTGGCATGGCCTTGGAAAGCCTGTTACCGCAAAAATAAGGTCTGACCAGAATGTTTTGCATACCATTAGGCTTGCAAAGGAAATTGAAAGGGCAGGCGCTTCGGCAATCGCTGTGCATGGGAGAACCATGAAGCAGGAGAACAAGGGCCTGGTTGATTTTGTGGCAATAAAGCGCGTCAAGAAAAGCGTTGGCATTCCTGTGATAGGGAATGGCGGCGTGTTAAACAAGCTTGGCTTTGAAAGGATGCTTGAAAAGACCGGCTGTGATGCAGCAATGGTTGGAACGGCGGCAATGGGAAACCCCGGCATTTTCGCCGAAATTCTGGGTGGCGCAAAATCGTTGCCAAGGGAGCAGGCTTTTTTGGAATACCTTGAATTGTGCAAAAAATTTGGGATTAACACTTACTTGGGCAGGATGAAAACGCAGGCAGTGCGGTTCTTTGCCAGTGATAAGCAGCTTGTTATGGCCTTGCAGAAAGCCAATTCACTTGAAGAGCTTGTTTCCTTGCTGCCAAAGTAAAACCATATTGGTTTAGTTCTTGCCTTATTTTTAGCAAAAGGATTGCCTTTTAATTGCATTACGGTTGAAGAGTTATAACGCTGTCCAAATAGCAAGAAAAGAAGCACTAATGGCTTGCTTTAAACAAAAGGGCGTGGTTGTTTGAATAAATTTTTTGCGCTTGGCTTTCCAGTGTTTGCTCTTTTAATTTTTTGCGGTTGCGTTACCATTGAGCAAGAACCAGGCTGGGAGCAATACCTGGATCCTGTTTCTTCTGCTCCAACTGACTGCCTGTACCTCAGGGATGAACCGATGTGCAAATGCGAAAAAGTTTTTGGCACCGGAATTCAAATTAATAATGAAACTGACCTGAACACAGCCATACAAGCATATGCGGATTCAATTAAAGGCACAGGAAACCCAATAACTTCTATCAAAGGCCCGGTATTATTTGATGAAAATATTTGGCATGGGATAATGCACCTCAGAAATATTGACGGAACCTATTTTTGGGTAATTGATTCAACCAAATTATTTGATAGAAACGAGTGGGTGGCGGTTGTAGATTATAACAATCACACAGGGGATACCAATTGGGTATGGACAGCAATCAAAAAAAATGAAGGCTATTCATTTTTTGTCGGCAAAAATGGCGGAATTTATTTAATCGAGTGGTGCTATGAAATATAGCGGCTTTTACTTTCAGTCGTTTAAAGCAACGCCGGCTTGATAATGTTTATTAAGCCCTTTTTCCATATTAGTGCCGGTGTTTGGTCTGTGATTCTTGAATGGCTTTTCATTGAAAGGCTTGTCATCAGTGCAGTGCTTGGCGGGCTTATTGGCGTTGAAAGGGAAATGAATTCCAAGCCTGCCGGCTTAAGGACACACATTCTCATCTGCATGGGTGCAGCCATGTTCACTATGATTTCCCTCTCGGTGGCTGAAAATTTGGGCTCTTCGGCTGATGTTTCAAGGATTGCTGCAGGCGTTGTGACAGGCATAGGCTTTCTTGCAGCTGGAAGCATTTTCAGGGAAGAAAGGATTCATGGTCTCACAACAGCGGCAGACATATGGGTCATTGCCGCCGTTGGTATGGCCGTTGGCTTTGGATTCTATCTTTTTGCGGTTGCGGCAACAGTCATTTCGCTTGCCGTGCTCATACTGGGCATGCCGTTCAACAGGTGGATTGCAGGGCGGCAGCCAAAATAATTTACCCCATTATAAGCTCTCTCGAGTAATAGCTTTCGTCAACAAACTCTTCAAGCATTTTGGCATGGCCTTTTTCAAATTCCGCCAATGCAGTGAAAAAGCGCTTTGCTCCCCTGTTTTCAGCCCTGTTTGCTATTTCCCGATAAAATTCCTGCGCCTGCTTTTCCTTCCAGAGCGCGAACAAAACGGCTGTCAGGCCTTCCTTGCCTTCCCTGTCCCAGTCCTTTTTTGCAAAAATCTTCGGCTTTTCTTTTGCAGGCAGCTTTGGCTCAATCCACCTGCCCTGCCTTTCAAGGGATTCTCTCAAAGAACTTATTGCCTGCAAATGCCCCTTTTCCTGGCTCTCAAGGAACCTGAAAAATTTTTCCGCCTCCTGTTCCCTGAATTTTTCCGCCTGCCTTGCGTAAAAATCAATGCTTTCGCGTTCGATGCCTTCCGCAATCGCAATGCCTTTTGCAGCATCCCTGGCATTTCCCTTTTCAATCTGCTGCAATGCAGTTTCAAGCCCTTCTTCGCCCATAATTTTTGCCATTCAAAACCCCTATTTTTTTATCAAAGCATGCTGCAAAACCGATAAAAAGCCTTTTCTTTTGCGAAAGAAAAGCCTTGGGAAAAACCGTGCCTTGCGGCACAAAGCCTTTTTGCCTCACGCCCTGTTGGGTGCAAGCGGCAAAAAGCCTTGGGAAAAACCGTGCCTTGCGGCACAAAGCCTTTTGCTGATGCAAAAGCCTTGGGAAAAATGCGCTTCGCGCAAAGCCTTTTTCACTTCCACAAAAAAAAGCCTTGGGAAAAACAGCAACGCATGCTGGGTTTCGTCGATAGGCTGACCGGAAAAAGCGGTTAAAAAGGGCTTGCAATTTGTTGGCTTAATGCAATTCAAGTTTGTTGCAGCAGTTTTCATTGCAGCGCTGCTGCTTGGCTGCATTGGAATGCAGTGGCTGCCAGGCACTGTTGGCTTTGAAAATTTTTTTGTGGCCTTGGCACTGCCGCCTGGCAATGGAACTGCTTTTGCTGATTTGAAACAGGGAATTGCGACAAGGGTAATTGACGGCGACACTTTGGTGCTTGAAAACAATGAAAGGGTGCGCCTTATTGGCATTGACACCCCTGAAAAAGGGCAAAGGTGTTTTGAGGAGGCAAAAAACAGGCTTGAGCAGCTTGTTTTGGATAAGAGGGTGCTGATGGTTAAAGATGTTTCTGAGAGGGACAAGTACGGCAGGCTTGTTCGCTTTGTCTACCTTGACGGATTTTTTGTAAACCTTGCGCTTGTGGAAGAAGGGTTTGCGCTGGCATTTGAGTTTGAGCCTGATACTTCGCTTGCATCATTGTTCCGTGAAGCAGAGGCAAGGGCTTCTTCCGGGAAAAAAGGCTGCCTTTGGGCACAAGAGAGCATGGAATAAAGGGCCGGGTTTTTAAAAAAATCAGTAGTTCTGCTCTTCTGTATCACTGGAATTGGAATTTTTGTCTTCTTTCTTTTTCTTTTTCAGCCAGAGGACAGGCGTTTCCTCTCCTGCTTCCTGCTCGTCCGGCTTTTCGCCTTCTGATGGTGTTTCCTCTGCCGGCTCTTCCTTAACAGGCCCTTCTTCACGCCAGGAATCTTCTTCCCCGGGCTTTTCCTCAGCTTCCTCTTCGGACTTTTCCTCAGGCTCTTTGCCCCATTGCTTTTCTTCACCTGTTTCTTCCGCCTCTTCCGGCTTTTCCTCGGACTCCCAGGGCTTTTCCTCTTCAACATCCTGCAATTTCTCAAGTTCTTCATCTGCCGGCTCTTTTTCCTCTGGCTTTTCTTCGGCTTCCTCTTCAGGCTTTTTCTCAGGCACCCAAGGCTTTTCTTCTTCCGGAGCAGGTTCTTCTATTGCCTCCTCTGGCGCCGGAATTTCTTCTTCAATATTTTTCAGGGGCTCTTCGCCTTCTGCTTCCAAAGAGGACTTTTCGGCTTTTTTTTCCTGCTTCTTTGGCTTTTTCTTTTGCTTGGCCTTTTTGGGCAAAGGCTCTGCAGCTTGGGGCTCGGCAGGTTTAACTGCCGGAAGTGCCGCCTTTTTCAGGGCTGCTTTTGCCGCAGCAAGACCCTTGGCTTTTTTTGCCTCGTCTTTTTTAATCTGCTCTATTTTGAAAAGCTCGGTTGTTTCCCTGCTTATCTTGCTTTCAACAGAATGCAGCTCTTTCCTGATTCTTGCTGTCTTTTCCTTGACGTGCTTGAGCATCTCGCTTTTTTTCTCAAAGGAAGCTTTCTTCCTTTTGAGCATGGCAACCCTTGCCTTGAGCTCTGCTTCCTTTTCCCCGGCTTCGGCCTTTGCCTTTACAATCCTGGCTTTTTCCAGGGCAACCATCTGTGAAAGCAGGGCATTTAAGCTATCCTCCAAAGAAACAGCCTTTCGCATGAGGACAATGCCTTTCCTGTGCCTTTCAAGAATTTCATTTTCAAGCGAGGCTACTTTCCTTTTTATGCCCTCAATCTGGCTTGCTTTCTTTGCCATCTTCAAGCACCCGCCTGATGCTCGAGCAGCATCAGCTGTTTTTTCAAAGAGACCTGCTTTTTCCTGGCCTCGTCAATCCTTGCCTTTTTTTCCTCATAAACCAGGGTTATTTTTTCCAGGGAGGCGATTTCCTTCTTCAGGCCTTCCTGCTTTTTGGCAGAGCCCTTTTTCACAGAAGAAAGAAGCTCTTTTTCAGCGGCAAAATTCTTCCTAAGCAAGGCATTCAATGTGTTTTCAAGCCTTATCTTTTCATCAAGCTTTTTGGACAACGCAGCCTCGTTTTTTTCAAAAGCAGACCTTGCAATGTTGAGCTCTGCGTGAATTGCCCCTACTTTTCTGTCCAAATCACCCAAAACAGGTTTTGCCTGCGCTTTGGCTGCAGGCTTGCCTTTCTTCTTTGCGGCAGCCTTCCTGGCAGGCCTTTTCACAGCAGCCTTTTTCACTGGCTTGACTTGTGCTAAGGGCTTTTTTTGGACTGCCTTTGCAGGCTTGACCTTAACCTGAACTTTCACAGCACTATTGCCGGTAATTTGTTCCGCCATGCAAAAACCAATGCACATTATAATGCACTTTGGGCTATAAAAATTTTTCCCAAGGCTTTTTGCCGCTTGCACCCAACAGGGCGTGAGGCAAAAAGGCTTATTACCTGAACAACGGTGGTAGCATTTAAAAAAATCCGGTTCGGATTTTCCAGCGGGCGCATTTTTTTGGTTTGCTTTTCCAACCGGTTTTTTGGAAAAAAATCCGAATCAAAATCCAAACCGCACAGTTCCAATATTTTTTGGCGGCTTTTGCAAAACGCTGCGCTTGGCTTAAATTCTTTTTGCTCTTTCTGTACCACCACACACCACCAATACACACAGTGATTTCAATGAAGTGCGCAAAATGCGGCAACCAAGCGTCAAAGTACAACAAGGCAGGCATTCCTGTGTGCTCCCTGCACCTTAAAACAAAAATTTCTGCGCCCAAGTGCCAGAATTGCGGGCTTGAAATGGTAATACGTGAAGGCAAGTTTGGAAAGTTCTGGGGTTGTCCAGCCTTTCCAATGTGCGACGGCCTCCAGAAGCTCTAAAACCAGAAACAAGTGCCTTATTCAGCAGACCTTGGTTTCAATGCAATTAGCGCCCATTGTTAAAAGCCTGCATTCTTCTGTCATTGCGTCTGGTCCGACAACAGGGCACGTTATCTCATTGCCCCAGCTGTCGTCTTCTTCCAACTTGTAAAAAGTCGAGCCGCCTCCTGTCATTGAACTCACAGCCTTTGCATATTCACCGCAAACAAAGACTGCTGAAACGTTCGGCTGGGTGCAGAATTCCTTGGCCTTTGTTTCAATTCCCTGTTTTGGCGCAGCGCATTGCTTTTCAACGCAATTCTTCTCCATTGAAAGCGCCTTGCATTCTTCTGTCATTGCGTCTGGTCCGGCAATAGGGCACTGTATGCCTATGTCCCATTCGCCGTTCTCAAGCATGTAATACTCAAGCGCGTAATAGGTTGAGCCGCCTCCCAAAAGGGAACTCACAACCTTAACGTAATTGCCGCACACAAAAATCCCTGCAAGGTTTGCCTGATTGCAGAACTCGCCTGCCTTTTCCTCAAGCTTTGTTCCTGCAGGGCATTCTCCCCTGTAATAAGCCCATTCCTCGCATTCGGTGCCACCGGCAAGCGTGCAGATTCCAACCTGGCCTGCCTCAGTGTCTTCAATCCTCAAAGAGCCGCCCTGCTCCTCGCAGTACACAGAAGCCGGGTTAGGCAGCTCGGTGTTCCCGCCAACATTGCCCGTGTTTTCCGCCACACAATTCTCTTCCCAAGATCTCAGGCATTTTTGCTTTGCCTCGCACCAAGTGTATCCTGCGGAGCCAATGCAGCCGTGCTCATCAGCATCATTGCCAACAAGTGGCTGCCCAAGGCCATTCGGCTCATTATTATTAGGGGGGGCTTGCACGCAGCCGCTCAGTAAAATGCCGGCAACCATCAGCCCGATAAACAAACAGGATTTTTTCATCTGTTCCCTAATAAGTATTAACTCCTTTTTATTCCTTTGTTTTTTTTGAGGCAAAACAATTATTAATTCCCAAACGCCCTTCATTTAGGTTCTGTTATGGCGTTTTATGTTTACCTGCTTGAATGCAGGGACAAGAGCCTTTACTGCGGCTATGCCAAAAACCTTGAAAAAAGGCTTGCATTGCACAATACAGGAAAGGCAAGCAAGTACACAAGGCCAAGGCTGCCTGCAAAACTCGTTTTTTTTGAAAAAGCAAAAACAAAAAGCTTGGCGCTGAAGCGCGAGGCGGAAATAAAAACGCTTTCAAGAAAGGATAAGCTGCGCCTTGCCGGAACATTTGACAGGGATTAAGCGCCGGCCTGCCAGGCGCAAAAAAATCAAAGGGCGCAAACAGATTTGGCAAGGATTAAATATTCCAATTCCCTATTCATTTGCATGGAAAAAAACTTTTTGGTTGCAATCGGCGCTGTTGCCGCCGCGGCCGCGCTTGTGTTCTGCCTCATTGTTTTTATGCCCCTTCAAACGCCGCAATGTATAGGGGCATCAGGCCCCATTGTCACAAAAAGCATTCCGGTTGAATCGTTCACAAAAATCGAGGCTAGCGGGCAAATAGAGTTGTACCTAAAACAGGATAATTTGGAATCTGTTGCAATTGAAGCGCAGGAAAGCATCGCAGGCCTTGTTTTTGCCGAAGTGCAAAACGGCGCATTGATTATAGGGCTGAGGAACTTCGGGCAGCCCGGCACAGGCAGGCCCTGCCTCAACGGGCAAACCAAAATAAAGGTCTTTGTTTCAGCACCTGGCATTGATTCAATCAAAGCAGGCGATTTTGCAAAAGTTTTTACCGAAGGCAGGATTTACCGGGAACAGCTTCTTCTTGAAGCCTCGGGCTCTGCGCTCATTGATGCAAACATTTCGGTTGATGACCTGAACAGCTTTGCCTCGAGCTTCGGCACAATTATCCTCGCCGGCTTTGCCGAAAGGCACAGCGCAAACGTAATCACAGGCGGCAGGATAATCGCTGGCAAGCTTGAAACAATGCACGGTTTTTTTGAGGCCTTTGACAACGGAAGCATCAACGCAACGGTTTTTGAAGAGATAAGCGCAACTGCAAAGACCGGTGGTTCAATCGGTTTTGGAGGCGGTGCAACAATAAGCCGCAAGGTCACAGAATCAGGCGGAACAATAACGGAAACCACCGGCTCAGGAAGCGATGAAGGCGGTTCGGGAATTGATGGCGGCACGGGAACAAGCGGAGAAGTGCCTGAAGGTGACGGAAGCGGTGATGGAGATTTGCCGGATGAAGGAGCGCCCCCGGCTGGCGGCGGCGATGAAGAGCCGCCTGCGGATGGCGGCGGGGAAGAGCCAGAACAGGCTGTTTGCGGAAACGGCTTGATTGAGATCCAGGAAGAATGCGAGCTTGACAGCGGCTGCGCAATCGGCAAGGAATGTTCCGGCTGCGAATGCGTTGATATTGCCGGCCAGCCTTCAGGTGGCATTTCCTTTGCAGAATGCACTTCGCAGGGCGGCGATGTTTTATGCGGCGAAGGGCCATCATGCCCCCCTGATGTGAAAAAAGCCGGCGGCATCGAGGGATCCCAGGAATGCATCTGCTGTGTCTACGATTAAATGCCTTTATTCCTCTATTTTGTTGAACGAGTAAATCGCTATTGCCATGAAGGCCGCGGTAAAGGCAAGTATTACCGCAAAGGACAGAGCAAACGGCACATCCGAGTAGCCCAAAAGAATGTATCTCAGGCCGTTGACGCCGTATGTCAAAGGGTCAAACATTGAAATTGTTCTGATTATTTCCGGCGCCGTGGACAGCGGGAACAATGCGCCGCTGAGGAAAAACAACGGCATTATCAAAAAATTCATTATGAGCTGGAAGCCATGCATGTCCTCCATTTTTGAAGCAATTGCAATGCCAAGCGAAACAAACATTATTGAAATGAGCATCATGAACAGTAGCAGCAGCAAAAAATTCGCAACCTGAAAGTTCACGCCCAAAAAGAATGCAATGGCCATTATGATAATGCCCTGCAACATTGCGGTTGTTGCGCCGCCCAACGCCTTTCCCAAAACAATGCTCAGCCTGCTTATTGGCGCAACAAGGGTTTCCTTCAAAAAGCCAAACTGCCTGTCCATCAGCACAATGATTCCTGAGAACATTGAGCCAAACATCAAAACCATGCCGATTATTCCCGGAGTAATGAACTCAAGGTAATTGCCTTGCATTGGAAGCACAAAAGCATTGCTCAGCCCGGTTCCCAGAATCGCAAGGAAAAAAAACGGCATTCCAAGGCTTCCCACAAGCCTGCTTTTTGCCCTGAAAAACCTGATGAGCTCGCGCCTCCACAGGGCATAAATGCCCTCAATCTCCCTGTTCATCTTCGGCACTCCCTACAGCTTTGCAGGCCTTCGGCGCCCATCACCTGCTTCAGGCCAATGTTCATCTGTTGCGCCCCCAGCCCTTTCTCCTAAGCCTCATTGCATCCCTTGGCTTTGCCTCTTCTTCCCTGATTGTCCGCCCAGTATAATGCATAAAAACGTCGTCCAAAGACGGCTTCCTCAAATTCACCGAGTCAACATTCACGCCCCTGCTGTTCATCAGCGCAAGAATCTTGGGAATTTTCTGCTCGCCGTTCTCAACCCTCACATCTATGAAACCGTCATGCCTCACGGCGGACTTCACCCACTTGAATTCAGCAAGCATTTCCCTGCAGGATTCAGTGCTGCCGCATTCCAAAGAAATCACATCCCCGCCAAGGCCGTCCTTCAATTGCTTCGGCGTTCCGGAAACGATTATTTTTCCCTGGTCTATTATCGCAACCCTGCCGCAAACATCATCAGCCTCGTCCATGTAATGCGTTGTAAGAATAACCGTAATGCCCTTTTCCCTGTTCAGCCTCCTGATGTAATCCCAAATGCCAGCCCTCGTCTGCGGGTCCAGGCCGATTGTGGGCTCGTCCAAAAACAAGACCCTGGGATGGTGCACAAGGCCGCGCGCAATCTCAAGCCTGCGCCTCATTCCGCCGGAAAAAGTTTTCACAATGCCATTGAGGTTTTTTTCAAGGCCCACCAGCCTTACCATGCCCTCAATCCTTTCCCTTCTCTCCTTTTGCGGCACATTGTACAATGCGGCGTGCATTTCAAGGTTTTCCCTTGCAGTCAAATCCTCGTCAAGGCTCTGGTCCTGAAAAACAATGCCTATGCTCGCCCTGACCTTTCCGGGCTGCCTCACTATGTCAAAGCCGTTGACCATTGCATTGCCCTGCGAAGGCTTCCTCATCGTGACAAGCATTGAAATCAAGGTTGTCTTGCCAGCCCCATTAGGCCCAAGCAACCCAAAAATAGAGCCTTCCTCAACAGCAAGGTTAACATTGTCAACAGCCTTAAGGCCGCCATAGCTCTTGCCCAAGCCATTAACCTCAATAGCATTTGAAACCATAAAATCGCCCGAAGCAAATAACAAAATATCCCGCAATAATTTTTAAATGCCCCCCCTGAGCCGCTGATTTTACTCCTGAATGCATGGGAAAGGCTTAAATTGTTTGCATGCCAATTCTTTTTGGTAAGAGAATGAAACTACCCGGTTTTTTGCGGCGAGGCTGGTTCAACCCGTTCAACAGGCGAAAGCAAAAGTCCGAACGCAGGCCGGGCGGCTTTGTGGCTGTGCCGGCAGGCGGCGCAAAACAAGTAATAAAGGACAGGCGCAAAAAAAGAAGGCTTGTTCCATAGATGCTTTGCGCCAAAACACCATTCGCCTGGTTGCGCCTTGGGATAGATGCAAAACAGGGCTGGGCGCAGTGCAAGGCAAGAAAAAGGCTTAATTGCTACATAACAAATGGCTTCCTGCAAGCGGCTTTCCCAAGCCTTTTATTTCATTTTTAAACCTTTGCTTGCAGTTTTTATCTATGCCTGCAATAATAAAGCGGGTTATTTAATCAAAAAAAGGTGAAAAAAACAATATGAGCGAAGATAAGTTCGGCAGGGCAATGTTCAAGGTTACCTGTTCCGAGTGCGGCCAAGAGACAGAGGTCCCTTTCAAGCCGGACGGAACAAGGCCTGTGTACTGCCGCGACTGCTATCAAAAGCACAAAAAGCCCTCGTCTTTCAGCAGGGGCGGAAGATCCTCAGATAGATACTAATTAGATAGATACTAATTTTTTCAAACAAATTAGTCTAAGGATTTCAAAATTTTTTCTAATTCTTTTTTTTTTATTTTTCTTTTATCCTATGCACCGCCATGCCAAAAAAGAATAAGCCTAAAAAAAGAACCTTCTTTCCCTGTTGCCGTGAACCTCAAGGATTTTTCAAAACTTGTTTTTGCAGTCCTTGCCTGTGAGCTTGCAGGCATTGCAGGCTCTTTTTTTACAATACCCTCAATTCCGTCGTGGTATGCCTCCCTTAACAAGCCTTTTTTCAGCCCGCCAAACTGGCTTTTTGCCCCTGTCTGGACAACGCTTTTCGCCCTTATGGGAATTTCGCTTTTCCTCGTGTGGCAAAAAGGGCTGCAAGACAGGAACGTGAAAGCTGCGGTTTCAATCTTTGGCCTTCAGCTCGTCCTGAACATTTTATGGTCAGCCCTGTTCTTTGGCATGCAAAATCCTTTCCTTGCTTTCATTGAAATAATCCTGCTTTGGATTGCAATCGCCTTCACCATAAAAAAGTTTTACCGGATTTCACGCAAGGCAGCCTATCTCCTGTTCCCCTATATTGCCTGGGTTTTCATTGCAGCAGCACTCAATGCCGCAATCTTGCTGCTCAATGCCTGAAAGCAAGCAATTAAATTCCATTGCGCAATAATTCATTTTCATGAAGGCATTGGTTGTTTTCAAGTCCTACCACCACGGCAACACAAAAAAGGTTGCAGAGGCAATCGCGCCGGTGCTGAACGCAAAGCTGCTTGGGCTTGACGGTGCAAAAGCCTCGGATTTGAACGGCTTTGACCTGATAGGCTTTGGCTCAGGCATTTACGCCTTTAACGTTCACGGAAGCCTTTTAAAATTCATTGAATCCCTGCAAATGCAAAACGGCAAAAAATGCTTTGTCTTCAGCACAAGCGGCTCGGGAAACCCAGGCCAGCACAAAAAAGCTGTTGAGGCCCTGAAGGCAAAAGGCTTCGAAATTTTGGGCGAATTCTCCTGCAAGGGCTTTGACACATTCGGCCCGTTCAAGCTCATGGGCGGAATGGCAAAAGGCCATCCTGACCACGAAGATTTGGAGAACGCGAAATCTTTTGCAGAACGCCTGAAAGATTAACAGGCCTATTGCCATTTTAATTGTGGCAGCAAGCCTTAAATTCCGGCTTTTCCCAATCATTTTCACGCAGGGCAGTGCAAAGCGCGCAATGCCTCTGCTGCGGCAAACTTTTTCTTGCCGGCGTCAGCCAATGCAGTTCTTGCCTGCAACAAGGCCTGATTCAAAGTTTTTTATGGAAGTATTGCTTCCCTGTGTTTCGTACAGGACCTGGGGGTTCCACCAGAATGCTGTTTCTATCCCGCTGTTGGTCACGCATGCCTGGCCTGATTCAACGAGGTCGAAGATTTCGCTTAGCTCACTTACCTGGGTTTGCTCGTCGCTGCTGTTGTAAGGCATTCCGGAAATGCCGCCAAGGCTGGCGCTGGCGGACAGGCCTGAATCAGGAGTCAGGAAAGAAAGGTTATCCAGGTTGGAAGCTTTCAAAGCGAACTGGTTTCCAATAGGCGTGTAAAAGACTGTTTTGAGGTAAACATCCCCGCTGTAATCCGATTTGCCCCAGTCAAGGCCGTAGAGGAATTCAGGATTTGGCACAGGGTCTGTCTGGTTTGCCCTCCGGTCAGGCGTGTAATTGAACGCTTCAAACACAGGCACTCCGCTGAAGTCCAGGCAGGCACCGGTTCCTGTCCAGAATGTGAGGGTTTCTCCAACCTCCTGCGGGACGCCATGTTCATGCAGGCCATAGAATGCCTGGAAGGGCTCTGTGTCCTTTCCGTGTTCCATTTTCATTACAACCGGAGTGGCATAATTTGGATAGAAAAACAGGTTCTTCAGGTCAGGGCCCTCGCCTTCCGTTATCTTCATCAAAAGGCCCCTGTTTGAGTAAGAGCTGTTTATCTTTTTGAAGTCATGCTCTGTTTTTGTTGCAATGGTTGCAATCGGCTCAGACCCCGGAATCTCCGCGCTTGTTACCAAGTTATCCGAGCTGGTTATGACGACTTCGGCATCTTTGTTAAAGTAGTTTACTCCATAGCCCTGCCTTCCGTTATCTGATTCAATGCCAACATTGCCGTTGAAAGGCATGTAATAAAATATGCTGTCC
Source organism: archaeon (assembly GCA_041645325.1). GTDB lineage: Archaea > Iainarchaeota > Iainarchaeia > Iainarchaeales > JAFCCL01. The sequence goes on along the minus strand of JBAZQI010000007.1, from coordinate 3,659 downwards.
GGATATGCGTCATCCTGCTTGTGCATAATAACATTTATTTTCGCAGCCGGCTCTCCGCCCGAATCAAAGAGAGACCAGGGATTTTCCTCATCGTAGGCTATCTCAAGCTCTATATTGTACAGCCCGGGGCCTGAAAGCATTTGGCCCTCAACAAACTTTCTTGAAAAGTTTAAGCGGCCGCTGCCAGCCGTAAAAAAGCCGGCAAGGCCCCCGCTTGGGTTATCAACAAACCAGTAGGGTGCGTCAAACAAGGATTTTGAAAGGTAGTACTCTGCAAAGTCTTTGGCAAAATCCTCAGAGTAGCCGTCTTTCATCAAATAGGCCCTGAATTTTGTTAACTGTTCAAGGTCCTGCAAGTTTTTGATTTCATCTGTCCAGGAAATGCCCTGGCTGGCATTTATAAACTTCTCCAATGAAAAGAAGTTTTCATAATGCGCCGCAACCGGGGGCAGCCAGCACTTGCTTTGGCTTGCGCTTGCACTGTTTGTGAACGCTATGCCCAAATAGTCCGGATCGAGCTTTGCAAGGCTCCCCTCTGTAATTGAAGCAATTGAGGTAAAGTAATCGTCAATTTTTGGCAAGCCTGAAAATGTGCATTTTGCGCTTGCCCTTTCTTTTGGCTTTAGAACAAGCGCCTTTGAGCATTCCTCTTCATATTTTCCTCCGGAAGCCGCCTTTGCCGTAATATTAACCGTTATGCTCTGGCTTTCGGCCGTGCCATTGTAAGCAGAGGCAGATATCGCTGTTTGGTCGTTCGAGAGCCAGGTCTGGGAAATGGATTCAAGTCCGATTTTTTCCGGGAATACGCTGCTGCTGTTTTTGCCGGCATTAAATTCATAAATAATGCTTTCAACTTCGCTTGCAGATGATTTTTCCGGGCATTGGAAAGCAGAGCTGTTTTGCTCCAGGAATTCGTCCAGCGCGTGGATTTTTTTGCTTAGTTCAATGCTGAACTGGGTTGCATCACAGTAGATATAGTCCGGGTTGCCATAATCACAGGCATTTGATGCAATGCCTGAATCGCCCCAGCTCCAATTAAGTTTTGTTCTCGGCAGGGCACCCTTTCCCGTCCTGCCAGTGACCGTGCCCTGCACGCACGCCATTGTTTGTGCATTTGTTGGAATAAATGTTTTGGGCAGGTCCTTGGTTTTGAGCCTTACGTGGAACGGCTGCCTGTATTTATCCTGCATTGTGTCCTCAACCCAGTATGAGGCAAACTGTTCCCCGGTATTAACCGCGGGATTCTTGTGGGTCGGGTCCCCATGAATGTGCTCTGTTGCCTCAATCACAAGCACGTCATAGAGAGGGCTCGCATCTTCAAGCCCTGAATTGTTGGCAAGAACCAGGCCCCTTCTTTCAATTCCCGCCTCAACTGTTTGCATCAAATTCGTGTCCTTAATAACTATGCTTTTGCCAAACCTTTGGAGATAAAGGCCAGTCAGGTCAGACGGAACAGTTTTCCCCTTGAATTCCCTGTTACTGCCTTCCAGGTTAATCACATAATCTTTGACATTCCCGGTATAGTCCTCTTTACAGGGGTCAGATATAAGTTTATACAGAGGGAAGAAATCTATCACCATATCGTTTATTTCCTTCGTTAAGACCCCGCCAATCTGATTGTACCATTCCGGGTCATCAATTGAGGTTTGCCAGATGCAGACAGAGGCCGTTACGCTAATCTTCTCGTCATAGATTCTGTTGACAAGCGTAGCCGAATCTGTTGAATTTTTGCCGGCCAGGGAAAAGCTGTATTTGTCAAGGGCAAAGTACTCGCCTGCCCTTGGGGCTATTTGCACAAGGACTTCGTCCACTTTTCTGAAGGACGTTCCGGGCGTGCTTGCATAAACCGGTATGCCGTAAATGCCTGCAACCGCCCCCCTGTTAACCTTTATCTTCTTTTCAGGCTGGTCCGGGCTAAGAGCAAACCTGTCGTTGTTGAGAATGATGTAGCCTTCAGTTGTGCCCCCGCTGCATCTGGGGTCATTATAGCACAAATAAATCTCAATTGGCACGTCACCGCACTTGCCTGAATTTATGGTAAACTCTCCTTGGTCGCTGCCCTCAGGAATAACCACCTTGTTTTCCAGGCCCGGGTATTCCAGGCAGCTGTCAAGGTTCATTATCTGAATCTTTGCTTCAATGGGATCCGGGCTGGAGCCAACCTTTTGCAAACCGGAATCAGTGGCTATTTCACCGTCCACCTGCACTGAAAACGCAGCCACTTCACCGACATGCTCAGGCTTCGGGGTAAAGCTAACCATTGCATAGTAAGTGGAGTCAGGCCTGATGTTCTCCAAGAGCTTGCTCCAGACATTAGGCCTCAGAATCTCCGTATTGCTTTCGCCTGTTTCCGCATTTATCAGGGTCAGTTCAAGCACGCCGATGGCATCCGATTGCCATTGCAGCCGTCCCTGCAGATTTTCAAGGCCGATAAATCTTCCTTCTTTCATGCAACTGTTGTATACCTCAAACTCCAGGGATGCCATGTTTCCCTGTGTTGCCGCAGACCAGCTGTTTTTTGAAATCGCAAGGCATGGGGCATTGTCAGGCATGCCTCCCACAAGGATTTTTACGGTAAACGGCATTGCAAAGTCGTATTGCGCCAGCGTTGAAGGGTCTATTGCCGTAACAAGCAATGCGCCCTCAACGGTTTCGGCCTGCCCCAGGTTTTCCACGGCGCTGTTGCTCAGCTTTATTTTAAAGAGCTCAAGCGTTTTTTCGGAAAAGCCCCCTATTTCCTCCCCTTTAAAGCTCAGGAGGTAATTGCGCATGGCTTCCTCATCCAAAAGGCCCCTGAAGTTTCCGCTAAGTTCAATTTCCTGGATTTCCAGCGCTGCATTGCTTTTGTTTTTTACGTTTACCGGCTGCAGTTTTTCTATGGCTGACTTTGCATCAAGCTCAAATTCGAATTTTGAGGGAGCGAACTCAAGCACCTGGCTGTCAACCAGGAGAACGACTTTGCTGGATGAATAGTTTGGCTTTTCTGCGGTGATTTCTATTATTGTGCCAGGCCTGCTTCCGGGGAGCAAAAACTCCGCTTTGCCGCTGCTGTCAGTTGTTTCTTCCCACATTGCTTCACTTTTGTCGGGCGAAATTCTGGTTACCCTGACTATGGCTTTGGGCATTTCAATTTCCACGCCCAATCCTTCAATTTCCGCATCGGCCTTAAGAAACTCTTTTACGGTTACTGTCAAAGGTGTTGGAGAATAGCTCCCGATGTAGTTTGGCTCAACCGATATGTTCATGGTCCAGTCCGACTTTGCCTCAATTGAAACAGTATTCTTTAGAACGGTTTTTTGGTCTGAAACAAGCTCAACCTCAAAAGAATCAAGTGCAAGCTTTTTCGGAGTGAAGTCCAGGCTTGCCAGAACGCTTTTTCCGCTGCCAAGGCTGCCCAAATCAACACTGCTTATTTTATAACTGTTCAGGGCTTTCGCAGAGATTTCCCTTGCAGAGGGGTCAACGAACTTGTAGGAATCAATTTCAAGGCTGTTTCCAAGGCTTCTTACAGACAGCGTGGCCTTCGGGTAATTCTTTTCGGAATTATTCAATATGCTGAAGTTAAGCGTGTAAGCAGAGTTGACCCTGGTTTCGTAGGGTTTACTGAGATACAGTTTTTCAGCCTGGCCATAAATCCATTCCCCGGTGTAACAGAGTTC
>JBAZQI010000006.1:0-43065 GCA_041645325.1 archaeon | reverse complement strand
TTTTGGGGTATGGCGCAAAGCTTTTTATTCGGGTTAACCTTTTTCTTATCGAATGCTTGAATATTCGGCTTTTTTAGAAAACCTGGCTGCCAATAAAAAGCTGCTTTTTGCAGCAGTTGCTTTGGCAGCCTTGGCCGTTTTTTCTGCGGTTTTCTGGGGGGCCATTGGCTTTGTGCTGCTTGGCTTTGCATATGCCTTGGCTGCGATTGCAGGGGTCATTGCCGTTGTTTTGGTTTGGACAAAGCTGCATTACAGGAAGCCCTCGCTGAAGATGCTTTTTGCGGAAAAAAAGACGCTTCTTGCTGCAATCGGCATTGCTGAAAAGCGGTATTTGAGGCACAAGCTCAGCGAATCCGATTTCAACAGCATTTTCAAGGAAAAACAGTACAGGCTGATTGAAGTTGAGGCACTGATTGACGAGCTTTATAGCGGCGAAAAAAACGAAAAGATTGACGAAAAGATTCAAGCAGTGCAGGCAAAAAAAAGGCACGTTTTGAAACAGCTGCTTGACGAAAAAAGGCGGCTTGTCATGGAAATAGACCTTGCCGAAAAAAGCTACCTTAAGAGGAAGATTGATGCCGCAACATATAGTGCTTTGATGGAAAAAAACCAGCATGCGCTTGTTGACCTTGAGGCAAACATCAAGGAATTGTATAACGAGGCAAATGTTTCAAAGGTAATGCTAAACCTCAAGGAAAGGCTTTCAGAGCTTGAAGGCATGGAAAAGGCCGGCAAAAAAGAGAAGTCAAAAAGCGAAAGCGAAAAAATGCAAAAGAACGCCAAGAGCGAGCGCGAAAAGATTTTGGACATAGCGAGCGATATCGCAAACCAGGTTTCAAAAAAATAATCGCAGGGCGTTTATGCCTGCCCGCCGGCAAGCTGTTCGGCAAATGCCTTTGCTTCCCTGAGCTTTGCGCCGTCAAGGGGAAAAATGCTTCTTATTGTCAGGCTGCTTGTGACAGTGCCGCCTTTTGTTGAAAGGATGCTTGCCATTCTTTGTATTGTGGTTCCCGGCAGCACTGTGCAGGTTGCGAACAATGCAAACTTTTTTCCGCTTGTGTTCTGCAGGCCCCTGAGATAAGAAAGCACTATGGGCGTGGGGCAAAAGCCCCAGACAGGAGTGCCCACCAGCACAAGGTCAAAGTTCTGCACGTCAAGAACCGGGTTTTTGAGCTCTATGTCCTTTCCGTCTTTTTTGTACTGGGCAGCCTTGAGCTCTTCCTTTGGCAATATTTTTGCAAGCTCGGCATTGTGCCCTTTTTCTTCAAGCGCTTCCTTAAGGGCAAGTGCGACCTTTTCGGTTGTGCCGGTCTTGCTGTAAAAAGCCACAAGTATCCTCATTTCCGTCCCCAAAAGAAATTACTCAAAACCATTTAAAAAATTGAGCAGGTTAAACGGCAAGCCTTAACCGAAAGAAATAAGCATTATGTCTCCCGCAAATATCAATTAACAGGGGTCAATCAGATGGGGATGACACGAGGATTTCTTCCAAGTCCAATGGATGTATATGTCAAGAAGGGGGATATTGTAACCGCGGTAATTAGGGCTTCAACAGACGTTGAAACAATATTATTTTCAAAACTTTTCTTTGAGAAAAAAATGGACATCAATAAGAGTGATAAAACTACTCTAGGAAAATACATAAAGTTAGCTGAAAAGCAAGGCATATTTTCTGAAGATATACTTTCTCTCCTAAAAGAATTTAGAGATGTAAGAAATAGGATTTCTCACGAACGGGGATACATAGAACTAATGTATCGTGACGCTAATGAATTAAGAAAGGTGAAAAAGCTGCTCAAGCAGATAAGGCATTTTATAAGGCAAACCAGAATTAAAACAGACATGGAAAGAGAATATCTTTACTCTGAACAAGTTCGCAAAAATGAACACCTTTGATTTGGTATATGCATATATCCCGTGCTGCCCAATGCGGGGGGGCGGATTCGAACCGCCGAAAGCCACTAAGGCGCCAGCCAACTGCAACCCACGCCCGCATTGCTTTGGGCAAAGTGGGTTTCCTCAAGCTGGTGGAATTGACCGCTATCCGACTCCCGCGTGGAATAATTGGCTCAAAAAAAGGATTTAAATGTTTGCAATTGACTTAAAATGTCAGATTGCTCTTTTTTTCTTTAAAGCGCCTTGGTTAATTTGCTCTGCAATGTAATTGAACGTACTGGTGGCACCGGCAAGTGTTTGCAGTAATGACTGGTGAGCCCTTGTTTTCCTGAGGTTTGGCTTTGGCACGGAAATTTCAGTAAAAATCGGCCTTACAGATGAGGCCGCTATTTTGTCTATAATCGGTTTCACATAGGTTGTTTTGGAAAGGTCTGCATAGGTGAAGACAACGAAGTCGCTTTCCCCCATAATTGCCTCCAGTTCATCTGGCGATAGCACTGCCGCTCCATTTGCCGCCAATCTGAACCTGCCGGATAACATTTGATGCTCAAGAATTTTTTCGTAAAATCGCTTTACAAAAGGGCTTGTTTCTTTTCCTTCATAGCAAAGAAGCAGTATATTTACCGGCTTTCTGGGAAGCTTTGAGGGATTAATTTTGGCGATTTGCTTTGACCTTGAAAAAACCTCAATGAAATAATCGGATGGCAGTAATCGCTTGAGTTTCCTCAAACGTTCTTTGTCCCTTGGAATTTTGCCCTGAACTGTCTTGTCCCTTTCTCTTTGAGAAGAAGACCCTGGCCTTTTTTCCATTTGCTTTTCACCCTTGCCGAATTTTATTGCTTTTGTAAAAAAATATAATTGTTTTTCCGCAAGGTCAGCTTTTCTCAATTTTCACTACCTTTATCCAGAATGTCAGGGTTTTTCCCGCAAGCGGGGGATTGAAGTCTATTATTATGGAATTTGCCTTTATTGTCTTGACTATGCCGTTGACGCCCTGGCTGCCTGTTACCGACATTCCCACTTTAAGCTGGTTTGCGTCTGCAATGTTTTCTTTTGGTATTTCAACGATTTTTGCCTGGCTTGCTTCGCCGTATGCCTCGCCTGGCTGAAGGGTAATGGTTTTTTCCTCGTTCAGGGCCATTCCAATTACAGCTGCATCAAATCCCTTAATCATCTGACCTGCACCTGCCTTGAACTCAAGTGGGCCCCTGCCTTCGCTTGCGTCAAATTGGGTGCCGTCGGCAAGCGTGCCCCTGTATTCAACCGCAATATTGTCGCCTGCCTCGACTTTTTCAGTGTTCATCTGGTTTCCCCCGTTTTCCGTTTCGTTTCCTGAACTTGGCTGGATGCAGCCGCTTAAGAGCACCAGCGATAATGCAATTGCCAATGCGGAAAAAAACAATTTTTTCATTGATGGATTTTGAGGCGGTCAGGTTTTATTTGTTTTGGTTGTCAATTTTTTTGGAATGATTAGGAATGTTTTCAGGCACTTTTTGTGCGTTTTGGGTTATCCGAAGCTGCTGCTTTTGCTGGCAACTTACCTGCTTGCGGTCATAATGCTTGATGCCAACCTTTTTTTGCATTATGCCGGGCATTTGCAGCCCCTTGGCTATTTTGGCGTTTTTTTGGCTGGCTTTTTTTATGCTTATGAGGTAACTGCGGCGCCGGCAACTGTTGTGCTGCTTTTGATGGCAAAGGGCCAGAACATTTTTTATGCCGCCATTGCCGGTGGCTTGGGCGCTTTGGTGAGCGACTTGATTATTTTTTGCTTTATAAGGACCACTATGCTTGGCGAAATCAGGAAGATTTCAAAAACAGGGATTGGCAGGTTCATTGAAAAGGAAGAGCGCCTTCTTTTTGGAAGGTTCAAAAAATATGCCCTGTATTTGTTTGCCGCGTTTATGGTTGCTTCTCCTTTGCCTACTGAGATAGGGGTTTCAATTTTGGCAACTGTCAAAAGCCTTACGCCAAAAAAATTCATTGCCTTGGCATATTTCCTGCACACCATGGGAATTTTTGCCATTTTGTGGATTGGCTCCTTGACTGCATGAATTATTAATTTCTCCATGTAAATTATTAACGATTATGCATCCACGCGCTGTATTGCAAAGGGCTTTGGCCGGAAAAAAAACAAGGGCACTGCCAAGCGGGCTTTCGCGAAAACAAAGGCAAAGATACAAAACGGCAAAAGGAAGAGCGTGGCCAAGAAGAGAATTGTCTGCAAGAGCCATTGCAAAGAAAAAAAATTTGTTAAAGGAAGTTTTTGTCTGGGGGTTTGGGGCAAGAATGACCCAAATTGCATCAGCCACTGAAAGGTATTTTCTTTGCGAAAAAGGAAGTATGGCTTGGCCGGATAGTGAATCTTCAAGATTCTCAAAAAGTAATATAACCAATGAAATTCTTGATTGCTTTGAAAGAATTGAAGCGCATTATAAAAGAATCATGCCCCTGGTTCAGGCATATGGAAAAGACCCTGATTTTGGACATGTTTTTTTTACAAACTCAATGCTCCCGCGCGTCGGGAAAGCCATCCGGAACTTCTTGTCAAATCCTTCTGAAAAAAATTATTTAAAAATAAAAGCGATTGTTTATGAAATGGGAAATAAAGGCAGTCACTGGATGAGCCTAATTCATAAAAAATACGGTGTTGGCGGCTATAGCAGAAAAAAAATTTAAATCCTTATTGGGCTTTTTGTGGATTGGCTCAATGGCTTGGAAGGAAACCAATTTTTTTAATGGTTTTGTAATTTAAAGGTATTGAATTATTATTGAATTATATTTGTTTTAATTGGAGGTGTTTTTTTGGAGACCTTGAAGAATCTTGGAAAGGCTTTCATTGGCGAAAGCATGGCAAGGAACAGGTATTCTTTTTTTGCAAAGGCTGCCCTGAATGAGGGTTTTGAGCAGATTGGCGAGATTTTTTTGGTTACTGCGGAGAATGAGAGGATTCATGCGAAAAGGCTTTTTGAGCACATTCAGGAATTGAAGGGCAAGAAAGGCGAAAAAAGCCAGGCAATGATGGTTGAGGCTGAGGTGCCAACTGCTTTTGGGGACACTGCAGAGAACCTTAAGGCGGCGATTGCCGGCGAGAATTATGAGCATACAAAGATGTATCCTGAGTTTGCGGCTGTTGCCGAAAAAGAGGGCTTTCCCAAGATTGCGGCGAGAATGAGGGCGATTGCAAGGGCCGAGCAGCATCACGAGGAAAGGTACAAAAAGCTTTTGAAGGAGGTTGAGGCAGGAACTGTTTTCAGGAAGGGAAAAGAGGTCTGGTGGGTCTGCAGGGAATGCGGCTATGTGCATTTCGGGAAAGAGCCTCCGGAAAAGTGCCCGAGTTGCGACCACCCAAGGGCATTTTACCAGGTGAAATGCGAGGAATACTGATGGCTGTTGAAAAAATCGGACAGGTCTACAAGTGCAGCGTCTGCGGGAACATGGTTGAAGTGTTGCGTGTTGGCGGCGGCGAGCTTGTTTGCTGTGGCAAGCCAATGGAATTGCTTGTGGAAAACACTGTGGATGCAAGCAGGGAAAAGCATGTTCCTGTTATAGAGAAAACAAAAACAGGCGTTAAGGTGATGGTTGGCTCTGTGCCGCATCCCATGGAAGCGGCGCATTTCATTGAGTGGATTGAACTGGTTGCGGACGGCGTTTCCTACAGGAAGTTCCTGAAGCCAGGCGACAGGCCGGAGGCGGAATTCTGCATAAAGGCCAAAAGCATTTCGGCAAGGGAACATTGCAACCTGCACGGGCTGTGGAAAAGCTGAATAAAGGCAAAGCCAAAATTTAGGCCGCAGCACAAAGAAGGGGAAAGGCTATTAATGCCTTTTCCCCAGTTTCTTTTTTTATGAAGGCGCTTGTAAGCCTTTTTCCTTCACGCCCTGTTGGGTGCAAGCAGGAAAAAGCCTTGGGAAAGCGCAGTGCCGTTGCACTGCTTGCAAGGGTTGAGGCTCTTAAAAAGGACGGGTCTGTAAAAAGTCTTGTTGACCGCCGGCTTGCCGAATTCAAGGCGCTTGGGAAAAAGGGCTGCAGCGAGCTTTACAGTGAGCTGTGCTTTTGCACTCTGACGGCAAACTTTGATGCCGCAAAAAGCATTGTGATACAGGAAAAGGTTTGCAATGGTTTCATTGAATTGCCTGAAAAAGAGTTGGAGCAAAGGCTCAGGTCTTTGGGTTATCGCTACCCAAACAGGGCGGCTTATATTTGCGATTCAAGAAGGCATTTGGGGCAATTGAAGCAAAGGATTTCTTCTTTTGAAAATGAAACTGATTTGCGGCAATGGCTTGCGGAAAACGTGAAGGGCCTTGGCCTGAAGGAGGCGAGCCATTTCATGCGCAACATTGGCTTTGAAAACGTTGCAATAATAGACTTTCACATAGTGGATTTGCTGGTTAAGGAAAAGCTCATTGAAAAGCCGAAGGCAATGACGCCAAAAAGGTATCTTGAAATAGAAAGCATTCTCAAAAGGCTTGCAAAAAGGCTTGGAATGAGCCTTGCAGAGCTTGACTTATACCTGTGGTTTTTGGAAACAGGCAAAATCCTGAAATGAGGCATTAATCGCTTTTTCCGTTTTTTTGAGCCTGCCAGTTTTTTGCCTTGAGCTTTTTTGTGGTTTCTTTTCCCTTGCCTGATTTTGTCAGCATTATGAGTATGTGGTCTTCTTCAATTGCCTGGTCCTTGTCAAACGAGTACTCGCCGTCCCTGTAGGTTGCAAGGCAGGCAAATTCCTCTTCCTGTATTTCAGATACCGGCCTTCCGACAGTTTTTGTGGCACTTGCCTGTATTTCAAACAGGTCAAACATGCCTACGCCTGTGTTCACAAGCTCGCTTACCGCGGGCATGCTTATCATCAGCTCTATTGCCCTTGCCGCAACTTCCTCTGTGTCAATTAGTGCAACATCAAGCTTTTTCATGAGCCTTTTTGTTTCAATGGATTCAACCTTGACAAAAATGCGCTTTGCGCCCTTGTTTTTTGCGTAGAGCGCGGCAAGCACGTTTGTCTGCTCGCTTGGCGTTGCCGCAACAAAGACGTCACATGCCTCAAGCTCAAGCTCGTCAAGGGTCTTTGGGTCCGATGCATCGGCATTGACCACTATTGCGCCCATTGACTCGCTTGCCTCTATTGCCTGCTCTTTTTCTTTCAGGACAAGGACTATTTTTGAGCCCTCCCTTGCCTGGATAAATTTCGCAAGGTCTGAGGCAAAATCGCTTCCGCCGAGTATTATGCCGTACATTGTTTTTCACGCCCGCATCATTTCAATGCTTTTATCAGCACAAAGAAAGGCAGTATTTCTATCCTTCCTACCAACATATGCACTGAAAGCAAGATTTTTAAAAGAGGATTCATTAAAAACCAGCCTTCGCCGCCGATTGTGCTCAGGCCGACGTTTCCCTGTGCAGAGGCGACGGTAAACACTGAATCCACCAGGCCAAAGCCGAAGAACATGAACACTATTGAACCGCCTGCAAGAACCAAGAGGTAAAGGCAAATGTATGCTATCACATTGAGGGCTTTTTCATCGTCAATGCAGGTTCCATGGGATTTAAGCGGGGTTATTGCGCCCTGTGGAAGGAAAATTTTCCTGATTTCCCTTTCAAAGATTTTGAGCACGAGGATTATTCTCCAAAGCTTGAGCGCCCCTGTTGTCGAGCCGTAGCAGGCGCCGAAAATCATGAGCAGGATGAGAATGAAAATTGTGGCGTCGCCAAAGCTTGTGACTTGGAAAAAAGTCGTGGCGCCGGTTCCTGTCAGTGCGGAAACAATGTAGAATAGCTGGTTAAGCGGCTCAAAGTTATTCAGGAGAATCATGTTTACGGAAACAAGCAGCATTGCAAGAATGATTATGCCGAAGAAAAATCTTATTTCCGAGTTTGAGGCAAAATCCCGAAAGCGCCTTTTCAGCAATGCCCTGTGGCTCACATAGTTTATGCCGCCGGCGCACATCAGCAGGATTCCCACTATCATTGCACCGCGCCCAAAGAAGCCCAATCCGACCGAGTTCGTGCTGTAACCGCCTGTTGCAAGCGTTGTAAAGGTGTGCACCACTGCATCAAAAAGATTCATGCCTACCAGCATGAACCCGATAATGCCAAGGGCAGTATACAGGAAGTATATGCCGGCAATTGCCCTTGCTATCGTAACCGCATTAAGGTAAAAGTCCTCTGACCTGCCTTCGGCAGCCAAAAGGCTTCTTGCAACGCGGGGCTTTTCAAGAATGAGCAACGCAAGGATGATTATTCCGAATCCGCCTACCCATTGGATAAAGCCCCTCCAGAAGTTGAGTGCAAACGGCAGGCTTTCCGGCATTTGGACCATTGTAAGGCCTGTGCCTGTCCAGCCTGAAACGCTTTCAAAAAAAGAGTCGACAAAGTTCATGCCATATGCCATGAATGGCAGGCTTGAAACAAGGCCTATTATAATCCAGGCAAGCGCAATGGCGACAATGCCGTGCTTGAGCTTTGGCTCTGCATTCCCAATGAAAAAGTTTGCCGCCGAGCAAAACACTATGAGGCCTATGGCCATTTCGGCAAAAAGCACAACATAGCCTGTTTCCCCATAGCACATTGCCACCAGCATTGGCAGTATTATTGCAAAGCCAATGGCGCTGAATACCTTTGAAAGGATTTTGGCCACAATTTTGAAGTCTTTTGGTGTGAACTCTGGCAAACTAACCGCTCCGCTAAAAAGTTCCTGGCAATGCCCAGGCAATTAAAAAAAAGGCTTTCCTTTAACTCCCACTTCCGATAATTACTGTTGTAAAATACGGTTTTTAAGCCTAATTAAAGGCATTTAAAGGGTTTTTTGAGGCATTAGGACTAGCAAAAAGCTTTGCGAAAAACGCTTCGCGGGAAAAAAGGTTTTCTTTCCCAAGGCTTTCTTTCATCAGAAAGAAAGGCTTTCCCAAGGCTTTTTCCTGCTTGCACCCAACAGGGCGTGAAGGAAAAAGGCTTTTGCGAAGCAAATTTTCCCAAGGCTTTTTGCGTGAGCAAAAAGGCTTTTGCCTGACAAAAAACAAAGATTTTAAGTATGGTTTACACTTCTTTGTGTCATGGAGGTGTAATGTTTATATGAGTGAAAACAAGTGGATTTTGCCGGTTTCGCTTATTGTGGCAGCATTGATTGTCGTGGCTGGCATTGGGTTCGTTGCAATGAATCTTGGGCCGGCAGAGCAGGGCCCTGTTACAGTGCAGTTGCCTGGCTATATGCAAAAGTCAAGCAATGCCCAAAGTGAGGGCGCCCCGGCAAGCTTTGACGACGGCGTGCTTAGCTTTGCGGAAGACGAATCCGGAAACAAGATAAGGCTGATTTCGGTGTCCGGAACGATTACGAAAACAGCAAGCCCTGAGCTTGCCTACGTGACGCTTAGCATTCAAACTCTTGACAAAAGCGCAAGCAAAAGCCAGAGCGACAATGCTGTGCTCGCAGCCAAGGTAATGGAAGCCCTGAAGAACGCAGGACTTGACGAAAAGGACATTGAAACAGCATCCTACAGCGTTTACGAAGAGTTCCAGTGGAACGAAAACACGCGCAAGTCAGAGTCATTAGGCTACAGGACAACCAACAGCATTCAGGCAACTGTTCGCGACTTGAGCAAGGTAGGCGGAGTCATTGATGTAGCCGTTCAGGCTGGCGCAAACAGCATCAGCGGGGTAAGCTTTGCCCTGACAAAAGAAACAGAAGCAGAGCTTAGAACGCTGGCATTGCAGGAAGCGTCGGCAAATGCACGCGCAAAGGCACAGAGCATTGCGACCGGCCTTGGCATTAGCGTCGGAACGGTTTACAGCGCAAGTGAAAACTCAAGCTATGCCACGCCATACTATGCCAAATCATATGCAATGGACGCGGCGGGCGAAGCCGCAAGCGCACCAACCCCGATTTCACCGGGCGACATAGAATTCAACGCAACAGTAAGCGTGCAATTCGAAATCCAATGACATAGAAAAGCAGAAGCTTTTCTTGCCCATAGAAAAGCCATTGCTTTTCGTGCCTCGCGAACCTTTAGGTTCGCTCAGTCGCAAAACCATTGGTTTTGCTTGGATTTCAAACAGGCGTTTCAAAAAGAAGCGCCTGACTTTTTTTATTTTTTTTAAAAAAAAGCCAGCTTTTGGCAATATTTTTAAAAAGATTGCAATTATCCGTTGTTATGCCTGCAAGTTTTGATCGGCGTTTTAAGCGGCCGGAGAGTAGGCCCAATAAGCCAAACAGGAATGAAATAAACAGTGCTATTGCCACCGCAGCCATGGGAAAAGGCATCCCTCCAAATGAAATTGAACAACTACAAAAGACGCTTCACCAAATGAGGGACAGGAGATGGGTTCGTAACATTGATTTATTCTCGTTTGACTTCGGCTTTTTTGCGGTACAGTACAATAATGGCCTAGTACAGATAACAAGAAGAGCCTGATAATTTGGAATTGAAACAAAAGGGCTATTTGCCTGAATCTGGCCATTTGCCGGAAGGAATGCTTTTTTTGCTTTTGCGCTTTATGCGTTTAAGCCAGAAATAGGCAACAAGTATTATTGCAGAGCCTGCTATCAAAAGAAGATTGATGTTTTCTTCTATTGCTGTGTAGTTTTCTCCCACGAAATAGCCGAGGAGAATGAGAATAAGGCTCCAGAGGCCTGCCCCAAGGCAGGTGAATAGGCAGAATTTTGCAAGGTTCATTCTTGCAAAGCCAGCCGGCAGGGAAATCAGCTGGCGCACAACAGGAATCAGCCTGCCGACAAAGGTTGTTATGTTCCCAGATTTTTCAAAGAACTTGTCGGCTTTTTCCAGGCTTTCCTTGCTAATCAGGAAAAACTTCCCGTATTTTTGCACCAGTTTTTCAGCCAATGCCCTTCCCAGATAGAGCGCAAGGAAATAATTTACCAGTGCGCCTGCAAGGGAGCCCAAAACCGAAGCCAGGAGTATCAGCGGGATTGACATCTGGCCTTCGGAAGCAAGCATTCCAGCCGGAATCAGGACAGCTTCGCTTGGAAAAGGGATGAACGAGCTTTCAATTGCCATCAGTGCAAATATGCCTGCATAGCCCCAGGAGGCAATGAACTGCAGCCAGAAAGCAATGCCCTGATTAAGAATTTCCCAAATCATTTTCAAGCACCGTTAATTTCAGATAAATTTTATTGCGGGGGACGAAATAATAACCAATCAGTTCAAGCCCTTTTTTGCAGAACATTGGCCTATTGCATGTGGCTGCCGTCGCAAAACGGCTTGTTTCCAGATTTGCCGCAGTGACACAATGTAACGCGGTTTCTTGTTTCGTATTTCCTGCCGTCCTGCGATTCTATTTGCACGCCGCCTTTTACCCAGAACGGACCAAGGAATTTCTCGCCCTGCCATTTTGTCTGGCTGATTGACTGTTCAAACCCTGGCTCAATCGACTTGCCTGTATTCTTTTCATAAGCCACCAGCCGCCCTGAAGGGCAATCGCATGCCTGTCGGATTGCAATTTTTTTTGCTTTGGGGTCATTTGAAGCCTTTGTAAGGTCCCAGGTACTGCCTTCCTTGCTGTGGCAAAAGCCTGCTCCTGCACACAGTTCAGGCACATCAGTCAAAACAAAGCCAGGCCCGCGGATTTCCCCTGCCTGTTTCTGATATTCTTCCCTGCTTGCTGTTTCAGTGCCGTCAAAGCCTGTTTTCGCGTGCATGCCATCGCAATAAGGCTTATTTTCGGACTGGCCGCAACGGCAAAGGGCATAAGTCCCCTTAACTTGGTAACTTTTGCCTTTTGCCCATTTGACAGGATGCCCTTCGCTGTCAGGCACGGCAATATCCCTTGCCAAAGGCAAGCCACCAAAAACCAGGTAAGGCCCGTCCTTTGAAACAACAATTTTCCCAGAATCTTTTTTGCTTTCTGCCATACAAATCACCTAATCTTTTTCTTTTGGCTGGCCGTAGTAAGCGTTTTTCCCGTGCTTTCTTTTAAAATGCTTTTCAAGCAAAAAAGAGTCAATCTGCCTGACGTTGCCGTTAATTTTTTTTGTTTCAACATTTATTCTTGCGACTTGCTCAAGCGTAACAGCGTTTTTGACGGCATTGCCGACAGAATCGCCAAAAACAAACGGGCCGTGGCATGCAACCAGGCAGGCTGGCACATCCAAAGGCTGAATTTTGTTTTTAATGAAGCATTCCACAATAACTTTTCCCGTGTTTTTTTCATAATCAGCCAGCGTTTCTCCTTCCGTAAGTTTTCTTGTGACAGGGACATTGCCGTAAAAACAATCCGCATGCGTTGTGCCCAGGCACTCTATCTCTTTTTCAGCCTGTGCAAAAGCGGTCGCAAAAACCGAATGCGTGTGCACTATGGATTTTATTTCCGGAAATTTCCTGTAAATTTCCAGGTGGGTTGGAGTGTCTGAACTCGGCCGCTTTTCTCCTTCAATGACCTTTCCCGACAAATCAAGCAGGACAATGTCTTCCGGCACCATTTCCTCAAAAGAAACCCCGCTTGGCTTGATTGCAACTATTTTTTTTCCAGAATCAATTGCGCTCAAATTGCCCCAAGTCAAAATCACCAGGCCATTTCTTGGCAATTCCTTGTTCCCGGAACAAACTTCCTGCTTCAGCTTTTCCAACATACAAACAACCTCTTCTTTTTGTTTATCGCGGGGGACGAGATTTGAACTCGCGCTCCCTTTCGAGAACACGCTGTTTGGGACTGGGCTTGAAGCGAATTGCATTGCAATTCGCTCCTTTTTTGCCAGAGCAAAAAAGGTTTCTTTCCCAGGGCTTTCTTTTGTAAAGAAAGGCCTGCGAAGCTTTTTCCCAGGGCTTTTCTTTCTAAGAAAAGGCCTTTCCAGGCGTGCGCATTAGACCGCTCTGCCACCCCCGCATTGCAAAAAAGTTGGTTGGTAAAGGTTTTAAATGGAAGCGCGCTTTTGTTTATGATTTATGGGCACTGTTGACAATCGTTTTATGGGCCTTGCCCTCAAGGAAGCGCGCAAGAACCTTGGTTCTGTGCAAGGCGGGCCTTTTGGGGCTTGCATTGTGAGAAAGGGAAAAGTTGTGTGCGTTGCACGCAGCACTGTTTGGAAGAGCAGGGATGCTACTTGCCATGCCGAGGTAAATGCCATCAGGGCGGCGAGCAGGAAGCTGCTCCGCTGGCTTTTGGATGACTGTGTGGTTTATTCCACTACTGAACCCTGCCCGATGTGCTTTTCCGCAATCCACTGGGCAGGCATAAAAAAAATCGTTTTTGGCGCTTCGGTGCGGGATGCAAAAATGGCTGGCTTTAATGAATTGCTTATTTCAAACAGGGAAATGAATTATTCTGCAAAGAAGAAAATCAGCATTGTTTCCGGCGTCATGGCAAAGGAATGCAAGGCTCTTTTGAAAGAATGGGCTGAAAAGAAAAACCCTGTTTATTGATTCGCCGGCGGCAGCCGGCTTTGCAATTGCGAAGCAATTGCTTCTTTTCCCAAGGCTTTTCTTTCTAAGAAAAGGCTTTCGCCGGCGACAGGAGTCGAACCTGTGCGCCCTTTCGGACTCTCGCTTGCATGGGTCAGCTTTGTTGCATTTTGCGAATTGCCGTGCAATTCGCCTCTTTTTTTGCTTTGGCAAAAAAAGCTTTCTTTCCCAGGGCTTTCTTTTTTAAAGAAAGGCCTCTCAAGGCGAGTGCGTTTGGCCTCTCCGCCACGCCGGCTTGGCTAGAATATTTATGCGCGTGGAATGTATTTAAAGGTAATTAAGGGCTTTTTTGGGCTTGCTTTGAGAAAAAGCGGGAATAAGTTTGTTAAGGAAGGCAAACCAGGGATCCGTTACAGCCTTTTAAAAAAAGGCTGGCGAAAAATTGCTTCGCAAGACGGTATGGCTTGCCTCCTTAACTCCCAACACGTTATCCTTTTTGCTGGGTTGTTTTTAAAAAGCTTGCTGGCTTGCCTGCTACATAAGAAATGCGCTTGGATTAAAATTCTTTTGCGTTCCCATTTTGTTATGGCTGGCAAAAACTGCATTCTTGTTGTGGATTTTGGCGCGCAGTACGCGCACCTTATTGCCCGCAGAATTAGGCAGCTTGGCGTTTACTCTGAAATAGTGCTGCCTGAAGGGCCTTTGGAGCGCTTTAAGGATTGCAGTGGCGTTGTTTTGAGCGGCGGCCCTGCAAGCGTTTATGAGAAAGGCGCGCCAACAGTTGACAAAAGGCTTTTTTCTTTGGGCAAGCCTGTGCTTGGCTTGTGTTATGGCTTGCAGTTGATAGCACATTTGCTTGGCGGCAGTGTGAAAAGGGGCTGTGTGAGGGAATTTGGAATTGCTGAGCTTGCTATTTTGAAAAAAGAGCCCTTGTTCCATGGCTTGGGCAAAAAGGAAACTGTTTGGATGAGCCATGGCGACAGGGTTGAAGAATTGCCCCCCGGCTTTGAGGTGATTGGCAGCACGGCTGATTGTGAAAATGCGGCTGTTGCGGATTTTTCGCGGAATTTTTTTGGCCTGCAGTTCCATCCCGAGGTAACGCATACGCCCAATGGCATGAAGATGCTGGGGAATTTTGTTTTTGGCGTGTGCAGGTGCGAAAAGGACTGGAGCCTGCGTGGTTTTGTTGAGGAAAAGGTTGCTGGGATAAGGAAACAGGCCGGCGAAAAAAATGTTTTTTTGCTGGCAAGCGGCGGGGTGGACAGCACTGTTGCCCTGGCGCTTTTGAGCAGGGCTTTGGGAAAGGAAAGGGTTTTTTCGCTTCATGTTGATACCGGCTTTATGAGAAAAAACGAATCTGCTTCGATAAAGAAGGTTTTGGCCTCGCTTGGCTTTTCGGAGTTGAAGGTTGTTGACGCTTCGGATGATTTCTTTGCCGCTTTGAAAGGAATTGCTGACCCTGAGAGAAAGCGTGAAATAATCGGGGCAAAGTTTGTTGAGGTTCAGCAGAGAGAGCTTGCAGGGCTTGGCTTGGACAAGGACAAGTGGCTTTTGGGGCAGGGAACTATTTACCCTGATACGATTGAGACTGCTGAGACAAAGCATGCCGCAAAAATAAAGACCCACCATAACCGCGTTCCGATTATCAAGGCAATGATTGAGGCAGGCAGGGTAATTGAGCCCTTGGCGCAGCTGTACAAGGACGAGGTTCGCGCTGTCGGCGAACAGCTCGGCCTGCCGAAAGGGCTTGTTTGGAGGCACCCTTTTCCAGGGCCAGGGCTTGCAATCAGGTGCCTTTGCTCTGAAAGGAGGGGGAATGCAGTGCCAAAAGGGCTTGATGCAAAAATTTTTGGTGCAGTGAAGGGACTTGGTTTTTCTGCAATGGCATTGCCTGTTAAAAGCGTTGGAGTGCAGGGTGATGCAAGGACTTATGCGCATCCGGCCCTGCTGCAGGGAAAACTTGACTGGAAGGCAATTGAGAAGGCAAGCACTTTGCTCACCAACGGCTTCAGGGAAGTAAACAGGTGCGTTTTTGCCGTTGCGCCGCAAAAGGTTGTTTCGGTTGAGCCATTGAAGGGCTTTTTGTCAAGGGAAAGGATCGGGGTTTTGCAGGAGGCTGATGCCATTGTAATGGATGCCATTGAAAAGCTAGGTTTGCTTGGGGAGATTTGGCAGTTTCCCACAATCCTGCTGCCCTTGAAGGTAAACGGCAAAGGCGAAACAATTGTCCTGAGGCCGGTGGAAAGCACTGAAGCAATGACCGCGAGGTTTTATCCCATGAAGGAAAATATTTTGAATGAAATTGCGGAAAAGCTTTTGGCCTTGCAGGGCGTTGGCGCAGTTTTTTACGATGTCACGCACAAGCCGCCCGGAACAATTGAATGGGAATGAATGCGGAAAATGAATTGGTTAAAAAAAGTTTTGTGCAGATACAAATTATGCAGCAGGATTTGACCCAGGGCGGTATCGGCAGGACGCTTGTTGTTTTTTCAATGCCTATTGTTGCCGGCATGCTTTTACAGACGGCATTCACCCTGGTGGACACTTTCTTTATTGGAATGCTTGGCTATTTTGAGCTTGCGGCAATCTCAATTGCTTTTCCGCTGTTCTTTGTTTTCATTGCGATTTCAAGCGGCCTGGATATCGGGGCAAACGCGCTGATTTCGCAGGCTGTGGGCGCAAAAGACTACAAAACAGCAAACAATTTTTCCGAGCACGCCGTTTTTCTCGCGGCGGTATTCGGGATAGTAACAGGCGGGCTGGGCATTGTTTTTGCGCCGGCTGTTTTTACGTTCTTGGGTGCTGATGCGACAGTGCTGCCGCTGGCGATGCAATACGCCGTTCCTATTTTTGCGGGAGTAATATTCAGTTTCCTGTGGGGCATTTCGGACGCAATATTGCGCTCGCAGGGGAATAGTAAAACCTCCCTGCAAAATCTCGCGATAGCCGTAGTGCTTAATGCTGTGCTTGACCCGTTTTTGATTTTTGGAATATGGCCGTTTCCCAGGCTGGGCCTGTTTGGCGCGGCGATAACAACTGTATTTGCGGACTTTGTCGCGGCATTGCTTAATTTCCTTTATATTTACGGCCCAAAATCAGGCATAACTCTTGCGCTGAGGGACTTCAGACCAAACCTGAATTGTGTCAAAAGAATGATAAAAATAGGGCTGCCCACGTCAATCTCGCAGACGCTGTCTTCAATCGGATTCATGGCACTGATGGTCTTTGTAAGCGTGTTCGGACCACCTGCAATTGCGGCATATGGTGTTGGAATGCGCATAAATTCGTTGGCTGTCCTGCCTATTTATGGCATGGAAGTTGCCGTGGCGAGCTTTGTTGGACAGAACATTGGCGCAAAAAATGCTGATAGGGCGAAAAAAGTCACTTTGCTCGGCGCAAAAATGTCTTTTGTGTTCGCTTTGCTAGGGGCAATTGCCATAATGCTGTTTTCAGAACAGATAATGCAGGTATTCACCAGTGACCCGCAGGTGATAAGCATCGGAAAGCAGTATCTAACGGTTGTGCCATTGGCTTTTTTGTTTTACGGTTTTTATTTCGTTTTGCAGGGTGCGTTTGAAGGCGCCGGAAAAACGGTATTTGACCTTGCGACGAACATTGTATACTGGATAACAGCGGTGGCGCTGGCTTTTGTGCTTTCGGACATTGCTGGCCTTGGCTTGCTTGGGATATGGATTGCAATCGTGGCTGCGGCAGTGATAGAGTCAATCGCCGTAACCGTGATATTCTGTTCCGGGATATGGCTTAAGCCAGGCAAGGGAAATCTTCCACAGGATGCGGAGAATATAGATGATTTTGGATGCAGGAAGGGGACAATATAAAGTTTGATTGCGATTGGGTAAAGGCTAAGCCTCTGGCTGACGGGCTGATAAGTGAGATTAATGGCTGGCGGGAAAGGCTTTTCAGGCTTGGCTTGGTTGACGCTTATGGCAATGGGACTGGATTTGGAAATATCAGCGTCAGGATTCCAAGGAGCTGTAAGTTCATTATTTCAGGCACTGCCACTGGAAAAATCGCTTTTCTTACCGGCGCGCATTACACGCTGGTAACCGATTTTGATTTTGAAAAAAACTGGCTTGCATGCAGGGGACCTGTCAAGGCTTCTTCGGAATCCCTGAGCCATGCCGCAATCTATGAGTCCTGCCCTGAGGCAAATGCGGTTATTCACTTTCACAGCCAAAAGATGTGGAAAAGCCTTTTGGGAAAGGTTCCGACAACTGATAAGAATGCGACCTATGGCTCGCTGGAGATGGTGCACGAAATAATGCGCCTGTTCAGGGAAACAAGTGTCAGGAAGGAAAAGATTTTTGCAATGGCCGGGCACGAGGATGGCTTGGTTTCTTTCGGCAAAAATCTTGATGAGGCTGGGCAGGTTCTCTTGAAATACTTTGGAATGCTGCAAGCAATAGGTTAATATTTTTTAGGACACCTTATTATTGCGGGTTCTGGGGCCATGCATCCAAGCGTTAAGAGTGCTTATGATATTGCGTTGAATGACCTTAGGCGCTGCTATACCGGCAGGGGAATTGTTGCGGGAAAGAGGAGCAAGCGCTTTAACCAGTACTGGGCAAGGCATAGCTTTTTTGCTTCGCTTGGCGCGCTTTATTTGGGGGACGCAGAGCAGGTGAAAAGCAATCTTGGGCTGTTTGCGTCAATGCAAAAAAAGAATGGCATGATACCGAACCAGATTAGCCTTGATTTCAAGCCAAGGTACAAGCTTTTGGCTGGCTCGGTAATCGATTCAACCGCGCTTTTTGTGGTTGCCCTTGCTTCGTACGTGCACTTTACTGGTGACAGGGAATTCGCCTTGGAGCTGCTGCCGAATGCAAAAAAGGCTGTTGAGTTTTTGGTTGGCAAGGACAGGGACAATGACGGCTTGGTTGAGGAAACGGTTTTTGCAAACTGGGCCGAAACAGTGCTCAAATTCGGCAAGGTGCTTTACACCAATTGCTGTTTTTACAGGGCGCTGGAGGATTTTTCGTGGCTTGCGGGCATTGCAAAGGAAGGCGAGTTGCAGGGCAGGTATGCGGAGCTTGCAAAAAGGACAAAGGAAAAGATTAACCAGGTTTTCTGGGAGGGAAATTATTACATTGACTGGATTGATTTCAGGAGGCACGACTTTTTTTCAAGCGACGGCAATCTCCTCGCAATAGATTTTGGGGTTGCGGAGAGGGTGCAGGGGCAGATGGTTTTGAACATGATAAAACAGCACCAGCTGAACAAGGTTCCGCTGAAGACAAATTATCCCACATACCCTGTGTGGAGGATTCCCCCCGCTTTTTTGCCATTGCTTGAATACCATTACCACAATGGCTTCAGCTGGCCCTGGCTCGGCTGTTTGAATGCCATTGCACTGCAAAAAGTCGGCTGGAGGAAAGAGGCAAAGCAGGCCCTAAGGGGCGTTGCCGAGCTCATAAACCAGAACGGCATTACCCAGGAGGTCTTTGACGAAAAAGGAAAACCTGTGAATGGCCTGTTCCTGAAAAGCGAAAGGCCGTTTGCCTGGACGGCCGGCTACTTTGTAAGGGCTGTAAATGAGACAAACAGGGAAGGCGGCAAAGCCGGCAGGTTTTTTTGAGCCAGGCGATTCGGATTGCCTCAACGGAAACAATGCTGTTCTCTTCTTGTGAAGCTTTTTAAATAAGTTCAGTTCTCTTAGTTAGCGAATGGCCTGTATTGTTGTTGACGGCATTTACAAGAGTTATGAGAACTTTGAGGCTGTGAAAGGCGTAAGCTTCAGGGTGGAAGACCAGGAGATTTTTGGCCTGCTTGGCCCCAACGGCGCGGGAAAAAGCAGCATCATCAAGATGCTTTTGGATTTTATAAAGCCTGACAATGGGACAATAACGGTTTTGAACGCACCTTTCAATGAAAAAACAAAGGGCGAAATAGGCTATTTGCCCGAAGAACGCGGGCTATATGACAACATATCGGTAATAGACAACCTTTGCTATCTTGCAATGCTCAAGGGCGCCAATCCAAAAGAGGCAAAAGGCACGGGTCTTGCCTTGCTGAAGCGCGTCGGGCTTGAGGAACAGGCAAACGCAAAGGTAAACGCGCTGAGCAAGGGCCAAAAGCAGCTTGTGCAGTTGTGCGTTACGCTTGCCCACAACCCAAAACTTTTGATTCTTGACGAGCCTTTTTCAGGGCTTGACCCGACAAACCGCGAACTGGTAAAGCATATTATGCTTGAGGAAAGGGCAAAAGGAAAAACAATCGTGCTTAGCACGCACATGATGAACGAGGTCGAAGAATTGTGCGACAGGGCCCTGATGATAAGCAATGGCAGACGCGTTTTGTACGGCCGCATTCAGGAGATAAAGGCAAGCTATGCAAGCAACTGCGTTTTCGTGGAATTCGAGGGCGTGCTGCCGCACCTCGACGGCATTGAAAAGGCGGACATAAAAAACAACTGCGCGGAATTTTACCTCAGGGTTGACGTAACGCCACAGTACATTCTCAGGCAGCTTGTGAGCGCAAACACGCAGATAAGGCGCTTTGACATCAAGGAGCTTTCATTGAATGACATTTTCATAAAGGTTGCGGAGGCAGAGCAATGGATAAGACAATAAGGGTTGCCTTGCAGGAATTCAAAATGAATTTCTCAAAAAATGAATACAGGTTTTTCGCATTTTTCCTGCCCGGCGTCCTTTTGGCCATTGCAATCCTGATGGCATTCACAGGAAAGCAGTTCAGCCTTTTTGAATTCGAACTCATGCGAAAAAGCTACTACTTTTTTGCATTCCCCTCAATGATTGCAATGGTTTTTTCGCTCGCGATTTTCCTTTCCGCAAACTTCATGCTGCAGGGCATTGCAAAAGAAAAAGAAAACAAGATACTGGAAATATTGATTTCATCGGTTTCATTCAAGCAGCTTCTCACCGGAAAAATCATGGGCCTTGCAATGCTCGGCCTTATACAGTTCTTCACTTGGGTCCTTGTGGGCCTGGCGGTTGTCGCCCTAGTTGCGCCGGAAATATTCCAAAAGGCGTTCACTTCATACATTGCAACAGAGGCAATTTTCCTGTACTTCATATTCTTCGTGCTCGGTTATCTCTTGTATGCGTCGCTCCTTGCGGCAATAGGCGTGCTCACTGAAACAAGGGGCGAAGCCCAGCAGATTGGCTCGCTTCTCACAGGCTTTGCATTGATTCCCGCGCTCAGCACAATGTTCATTACAAGCGACTCAACAAGCATTTACTCTCAGGCAATAACGATATTCCCGCTGACCGCACCCATCACGGCAATGATAAGGATTTTCCTCAGGACAATTACCCCCGGAGAAATAGCACTGAGCCTTGCGCTCCTGATTATCACGACAATGTTCATAATATTTGCCACAGCAAAATTGTTCAGGGCCGAAACCCTGATGTACGGCAAAAAGTTCACAATACTCGGGCTCATAAGGTTCGTGTTCAAGGGATGATGGCAGAAGGAGGCGGGCAAATGCCAAATGTTGAGGGAAAAAATATCTTATTTGTGGTTGCTCCAAGCAATTTCAGGGAAGAGGAGCTGTTTGAGCCCAAGGCGGTACTTGAACGTGCCGGAGTAAAAACCGCGATTGCGAGCAGGCAGGCTGGCACAATTACCGGCGCGGGAGGCGGAAAAGCAAGCGCAACAATTGCCCTCCCGTCAGCCTATGTGGCAAACTATGATGCAATCGTTTTCATCGGAGGCCCTGGCGCTTCGGCATACTTCAATGATTCAACAGCACAGCAAATCGCAATTGATACTGTGGAACAGGGCAAAATCCTTGCCGCAATCTGCATTGCCCCAAGCATCCTCGCAAACGCCGGGCTGCTTGAAGGCAAGAAGGCAACGTGCTTCAGCGGCGAAGCAGGCAATCTGCAGGCAAAAGGCGCAAATTATACCGGGCAGGCTGTAACGGTTGACGGCAGGATAATCACGGCAAACGGCCCATCTGCAGCAAAAAAATTCGGGGAAGAAATTCTTAAGGCCCTGCAGGGATAAGGCTTTTACTCCAGCGGTTATGGACCCTGCGGGAAACCTTTTACCAAAAGGTTTGCGAAAAAGTACGACTCCCACAGACCCATTTCGCTTGGGCTCAATGGGTTATGGACCCTGCGGGAATCGAACCCGCGGTCTCCTCGTGTTTCGGACTTTTTTCCCACTACTTTTTTTTCCGCAGGGAAAAAAGGCTTTTGCGAACGAGGCGTCTTACCATTCGACTAAGGGCCCGTTTTTATTAATTTTGAATCGGGGTTTGTTTAAAAGCTTAATTTTCTTTATTGAATCACTTCCACGCCTTTTAAGCCCTTGAAGTGCTTGTCCATTGTTTTTAACTCCGCATTGGCCAATTCGGCTGTTGCCAATATTATTGCGTCAGCCATTGCAAGGCCTGTTTCAATGCTTATTTCTGCCGCATGCACTGCAATTCTTTCATTTAAGCCAATTACTTCGGTTAAATCAACGATTTGCGCTATGGCCTCATTTGCCGCCTGCTCATTCAGGTCCTTTTTTATTTTTTTGTAAACTTCAAAGAGGATTATGGACGGAGTCTTATACGCATCCTTGTTTGCATTTTGAATAATTTTCGCAATCTTGTTCGTTTTTGGGCCATTGGAAAAGTACTCAATCCACAGGCTGCTGTCAACCAAAACGTTCACTTTCATCCCTCAAACCTTTGGCAGAAACGCCTTTTGCTATTCCAATTGCGGATTTAATGTCGCCTATTTTTACAACCTCAAGGCTGTTTCCCTTTTCAATCAGGACAAGCTTTTGGCCGGCTTTCAGCCCGAGGCCCTCCCTGGTTTTTTTGGGAATCACTATCTGGAATTTTTCGGACAAAGTCACGGTTTGCATAACAATTCACCGGACAAATAAAAAGGCAAACAATACTTAAATCTTACTATTTATCGATGGATGATACAAAAGTAAGAATGTTCATTATCACCTCATCTCCTTAAGAATTTCCTCCTTAGGCTAATCCTTTCTTGCAGGTCTCTCTCAAGATTGCCCCAGCTTGTTTGCCTTAGAACAATCAGCACTTCCCCTCTCGGCATTTCTTGTAGCGCCTCGTCTATTGCCGCCAATTTTTTGATGAGAGCATCGCCTAATTGTTTTTCTGTTGCTTGTTTGGCTTTGTTGCTAGGCTTTTTTTTCCTGGGAACCCATTTTCCAGTAGCAAAACTGTGTATATAGTCAAGAAGGGGCATAATTGACAGGTTTTGTAATTCTTTTCCTCTGCCAGCTGCAGTCCTGCTTATCAGTTCGTCAAGCAGTTTTTCTTTGATGAAACGGGGATCTGCCTTTGACAGTTTTCTTAAGGGGCTATGCCTGATAATCCTCGTATGAACATGAGCTTGTTCATGTTCTCTTAGTTGCCGGTCCAAACGTCTAGAAGCAGATTTCAAGCTGAACAACTCATCTGCAAGCCGTACTTTTGGTTTGTTGATGAAATTGACTGCTACAGGCCCGATATTTGGGATATTTACAATGTCCGCACTGCCGGATTCTGGATACTCTCCTTTTGTTTCTATGAAAAAGTTTATGCCTGGAAAAGCTCTGCTACTTCTGAACCATACTCTTTGTGCATTTTTTATCTTTTGCATTTTCAAGAATTTTTGTAACTCGCCAGGCTTTCTCAATAAATCAGAAAATGCTTTTCTAGTTTTTATTAACTGCTGAGTTAACACAATACTTTGAATCCCCCCAGGCCTGACAAGCTTTTCCGGCATTCCTTTTGCATTCGCTCTTTTCATTCAATCACTGTAAACAAAATGAAATCGGGAATAATTAAAGCTTTCGAATTCAAAGCAGAGGTCACTTGGGCTATGGTTTGGGGTCACAGGGATTTGAACCCTGATCCGCCGGTCGCACCAACTCGCCCTTTTTGCTTGCTTCTCCGGCAAATTGCCGGAGCAATTTGCCTATTTTCCGCGAAGCGGAAAATGTTTCTTTTGCAAGCTTTTCTTTTTAAGAAAAGGTTTTCTGGAGCCGGCTGCACTGCCTGGTTATGCTATGACCCCTTTTGGTTAATATCAAAAGACATTAATTATGAAATTTTTTTTGAATGTCTTTTGATAGCTATCAAAGGGCATTTTTGCCCTTTGATATAAAATATTGGGTTGCAGTTAGAATTTAAAGCTTGTTTTTGGTGATGTTTTCTGCTGTGGACGGCCACCATTCTTTGCTTTGGTTTGCTGCAGCTATATGAATTTAAGGCTTTTTTTGGGGCCAGATTATTTTTAATGGCTGTTTGTTGATTTTTGATATTCTTCTGAATGCCTTTGCCATTTCAAGGGCTGGCAATGATGCGAAAAAAAGGAATATTATTGCCGCTGTGGCCTGCCTGCTGTAATGTACCGGCACGTTGAAATTCGGCAGGGTATTGTAAAGGAGCACTGTTACCCATGCAAAGCATAATATGGTGAAGGCGTTCAGGCCTATTTTTTTTGCCTGTTTTAGGGTTTCCGGAGTGTGCTGTTTTATCACCGTTTGCTTCACAGGCGTTGGAATCCTTGGAATTTTTGACATTATTTTTTGGTGCAGCTGCCTTAGGTTGTAGAATGGCTGGAATAATATTACTGTTATCAGAATCATAAGAAATGCAAGCGGTTTGAGTAATTTTGCTTCAGGGCCTTCGAATACCGCCACTGCCACTGTTGCAATGATTACCACGAATTCACCCAATGGAAACAGCAGTATTGCTGACAGCGAAGAGTCTTCTGCGCTCATGCCGAACCTTCCGCCAAATACCCTTGTTGAAATGGAATGGGCGAACAATGCGATGACTCCAAGGCCTGCCGCAAGCAAAATCATGAAGACAAGCGCGTGTGGCGCGGGCAACATTACCGCGTTGATTTCCGGCTCAAAGAAAAGCGTTGTGCCAAAGCCCACGAAGAAGAACAGGAGGAAAAAGTCGCGCAGAAAGCCGAGGTTTTTCTTTATGCTGTTGCCCGAGTCTGTTTCGCTCAGGGCAAAACCCGCAAAGTATGCGCCTATTGCGGTTGACAGGCCGAGCATGCTGCCGAGCATTGAGACAATGAGGCCAACGCCAACCGCATAAAGCGTCACTTCAACGTTTCCGAAGTTGTTTTTCTTGAGCCATTGCTCAACTATTTTTGAAAGGCGGTACACTGCATAGAAGGCGCTTACCGCGAAAACAAGGGCTGAGATTGCAAGGCCAATGGGCGAGCCGCTTGCATTTGACAGGCTTGTGATGAAAACAAGGAGTATTATTCCAAGGAAGTCCTGGAGTATGAGGATTGACAGCGAGATTTTTGCTGCCCTGTTTTTTAGCAGGTCTTTGCTAATCAGGAATTTTGCCACAATTGCAGTGCTTGTGCTGAACAGCATTATGCCAACCACCAGGGAGAAAAGCGGGCTGTAGCCCAGGAATAGCATTGCAAGCACGCCAAGGCCTGTTGTCAAAATCATATCAATTATTGCAAGGCTGAAAATTGTCGAGCCTGCGCTGATGAAGTCTTTCAGGGAAAGCTCTATTCCAAGGTAAAAAAGCAGTACAAATAAGCCGAGTTCTGCAAAGCTTGAAACCAGGGGGTCGGCAGGATTCAAAAAGTTCAGCCAAAAAGGGCCGAGCAAAAAGCCCGCAAGAATAAAGCCAATTACCTCGTTTTGGCCAAGTTTCCTGACAAGAATGCTAATGGCAATTGCAATGATTATCAGCACTCCAATCGTTGTCAGCGGCAAGACTTCCATAACCATAAAAAAACCGTTAAGAAATAAGGGCTTTCTGGTTTTTCAATTTAACCCAAAGGCAATTTGCCTGGAAAAAGATTGGTTTTTGGGGGCTATATAAAAGCGGATGAAATTTGTTTTAAAGCCTGGCTTCCTGCACCATTAACGCGTCTGCAATTACCAAAGCTATCATTGCCTCAGCCACAGGCACAATTCTTGGGCAAATGCAAGGGTCATGCCTGCCTTCAACCCTTATTTTCTTATTCTTCCCAGAAATGCCGACAGTGCCCTGTTCCAAAGAAATCGATGCAGTCGGCTTTACGGCAATCCTTGCAACAATGTCCTGGCCAGTGCTAATCCCGCCCAAAATTCCGCCTGCATTGTTTGACTTAAATTTCACCTTTCCTTTCTCATTGTACATTTCGTCGTTGTTTTCCTTTCCGGTCATTTCCGCAGCTTTAAAGCCAGAGCCAAACTCAACGCCTTTGACAGCGCCAATGCCCATCAAAGCCCTTGCAATTTCCGCATCAAGCTTCCCAAAAACAGGCTCTCCCAGGCCTGCCGGCACGTTTCTCACGATTATTTCCACAATGCCGCCAACACTGTTTCCATTTGCCTTTGCTTTCAGAATGACTTGTTCCATTTCCTTTGCTGCCTTTTTGTCAGGGCACCTTACAGGATTTTTTTCAATCTGCTTTTCTTCAAAGGCCTTTGCCTTCACCTTGCCGACTTGAACGGTATAACCAATTACCCTGATGCCTTTCTTTGCCAGCAGCTTTTTTGCAACCGCACCAGCCGCAACCCTTGAAATCGTTTCCCTTCCGCTTGCCCTGCCCCCGCCCCTGAAATCCCTGATACCAAACTTTTTCCAGAAAGCGTAATCAGCATGCCCTGGCCTGAACAAATCCTTCATTTTCTCATAGCTTGCGCTTTCCATGCCCTTGTTCCAAACAAGCAGGCAAATCGGCATTCCGGTTGTCTTTCCCTGAAAAATCCCGCTCAAAATCTCCAGCTTGTCTTCTTCCCTGCGTGCACTTGCAATGCCGCTTTTGCCTGGCTTTCTCCTGTCCAATTCTTTCTGAATCTCCTCTTCAGAAACAGGCAGGCCCGGCTTTACGCCGTCAATCACTACTCCGATGGCCTTGCCATGAGATTCGCCGAAAGAAATAATCTGAAAATGTTTTCCGAAAATGTTGCCAGGCATGAAAAAACAACTCCATGATACTGCGTTTAAACCTTTCCGGCCTTTTGGCTTTGCTCTTAAATTCGCCAAAAATTGCGAATAAAAGAGCAGGGAGCCGAATTTAAGAGCAGACTAGAATTTAAGATTTTAGGGTGTTAAATAAGGTATGGCAAACGGAAACGGATTTAGAGAAGGCACAGTTAAAATTTTTTGCAGCTATTCAACTATAAATAAGGAAATCGCAGGGCGATTGAAACAAGAATTAGAAGGGTTCGGTTTTAGTGTTTTTTTGGCACATGAAGATATAGCCCCCTGTGAAAAATGGGAACAAGTTATTGCCGAAAAGCTTAGTGAAAGTGATGCTTTGATGGCTTTGCTTACCAAAGAATACAAAGAATCTGATTGGGCTGACCAAGAAGTAGGCATGGCTGTTACACAAGATAAAAAGATTATTCCTATTCAAATTGACTTAATTCCATATGGATTCATTAAAAAATATCAAGCATTTAAAATGACCCCTGAACGAATACCATACAACATTCCTGAAATCGCTTCGCAGATTTTTGAAGCAATAAAAAGAGATGAAAAATTCAGAGGTCAGCTACTTAACTCACTCATCAAAGCTTTTGACAAAAGTTGGTCTTTTGAGGATGCTAGCGAAAAAGCTGAGAGGCTTTTGACTTTTAACGATTTTACAGATGACCAAGTTGGAGAGGTTGCTTTTATTGCCGTTGAAAAGCGCTGTGTGCGTGATTCTTTTAGAGGAAAGCCATTTGTTATAGCATTTCTTAAAAAATATAGGAAACAAATTCCGCCGCAGTATTTAGAAAACTTGAAACGTATTTATGGGATTTAAAATTTTGCTTCTATTCCGAGTTCATACATTTCGTGAACGACCACTACAATGTTGTGGCACAAGACAGTTCAGTCAACCTTGTA
The DNA here is from genome assembly GCA_041645325.1 of archaeon. Taxonomy (GTDB): domain Archaea; phylum Iainarchaeota; class Iainarchaeia; order Iainarchaeales; genus JAFCCL01. The sequence goes on along the minus strand of JBAZQI010000006.1, from coordinate 16,023 downwards.
GAATTATCGGAAGTAGAATTTAGTCAAATAAAGCAAGCAATAGAAATAGGTAAAAAAGAGTTGAGGTTTGAATAACATGGATAGAATTAAAGTAAGAGACAAAGCTATGGATGTCGCTGAAAAATACGAACGGAAAAGAGGGCAATTTATAAGGAGGGTAGATAAAGGAAAAAATGGCAAATTTTTTGGCTATGATATTTTATCAAAAGACAGAAAAATAGAAGTCAAAGGAAGAACAGGGGCAGACCGTTTTGTGCAGATGAATGAGGAAAATATAGAAGCATTCAAAGACCGAAAATTCTGGCTTTACATTGTTCACTTTGGTAAAAATGACAAATGCGACCAAATTATTGCATTAGATAAAAACACTATTGAAACTGGAACACACCCCACCAAGAAAGAAACAAAAAGAAAAAAATCACCACGAAGACAATGGGAAATAAGATTTTGGACAGAAGACCCAAACCAAATATTTCCATAACCGTTATTTTTTGGAATTTAATTTAAGAGCAAAGCTCTATTGAACAAAGCAAAAAGGAGTTGAAGTTTTCATGAAAATAAAAATGTGGGTGGTAGAAGATTTTCAAGCAGACCCATTTACTTTAACATGGTATAACAGAGCCTTAAGAACAACACCACCAAGCCAAATAGACGATGGAGACAGATTTATGTCTTTATGGGTTTGCTTCAATTCCATAATAAGAAAAAAGTATGGAGAAAAGTTGTATGATGGAGTACTAATTGATAGTGCAAAAACCGATAATGAATTTGAAGAAATATTTTCGGGCTTATTCAAAACAGAGCCGTTTCAATCTGATTTTTTCCAATTAAAAAAAATGCCTGTTCGGAATATGCGAAATGTCAAAAATTTAAGAGCGGTACGAGAAGAAGAAGTCAGAGTTATCAGCGAAGATAAATTTAGTGAGTTAATCAAGGTAATATATGATATACGCAATAATTTATTTCATGGAAGAAAAAACCCAGAAGATATTTATGATGTAGAAAATAACGACTATACCTTAATCAAATTAGCATACAAACTATTACTCCCGATTGTAACCAAATATTTAGAAAATAAAGGATTAATAAAACCTGAAGAATGAATATTTACACAAGCCAAGGAATACCCGCACAAAAACAATTATTTACCTGAATGGGGCATCTTAAATGTCTGCAAAAGAAAAGCACTACTATCCCATTGTCCAAAAATATTTGGAAAAACGAGGATATACCTGCCAATCCAGAGGCAAAAAGAAAAAATTCCCTCTAATTGATGTAGGCGGAATAGAAAGAATTCGTATTGATGTTGCAGGAGTAAAAACATCCAAACAACATCACGATTATGATGTAGAAATCGTTGCCGTAGAAGTCAAACCTTATCAGGTGGCATCAGTTTCACGAAACTGGCTTTTACAAGCGCAAAAAAATTCTTTAATTGCAAATAAATGCTATTTTGCAATGCCAAAATCTTTTGAAGAAAATGCTGTTCGAATGGCTGCTGATTTTGGCATCGGATTATTGGAAATTAGAAAGAAAAAAGTCAGAATGATTTCAGAATCAAGAACATTTTGCCCAAATAAAACAGCTCAAAGAACATTTTTATACAAGCAAGGGATAATTCAATGCAATATTTGTGGTTGTTATTTTTTTAAGTGGGATGAAAACGGAAAAAGAGAAGGGGGTAGTTATCGCCAAGAAGCTATTTCAAATAATTGGAAATGGATATATTTTTGTGAAAACTGTAGAAAAATGTTTAGGAATTGGTATACCACTAAAAATTTCGAATGGTTAGAAAGGGAAATCAAAAAATTAAAGAACAAAAATTGAGAAAACGACTTTAGGGGCAAAGCTTATGGACGACGGAGAAAAACTTTTGAATTTCTTATTTAGGTTAAAGGATATTGAACTTAAAACGAGAGAAATTGCCGCACAGGAAATAGTCGCAAATCAAACACAAGGCGCAAATCAACAAATTTTACAGGCAATAATAGCAAGCGAAAAACAGACATTAGAAACAATCAGGCTAACCCGTATTATTACATGGCTTACTATATTTTTAGTAGTCATTGGTATAATTCAAATACTCATTACGCTGACTAAAAATTAATTTAAGAGCAAGTTTCAGAATTAAAGAGCAAGATTGAATTTAAGAGCAAAGCCCGGCCTTTTCAAGGATTTCATCCACAATCTGCCTGCCGCTCTTGCCATTGCAATCAATTTTCAGGTCTGCTATTCCTTCAAAATATTTTGACCTTTCATTGAAAAGTTTTTCAAAACTTCCCTTTGGGTCTTTTTCATCAAAAAAAGCTGGAATGCCGCCGGCCATGATGCGCCTGAACAATGTTTCCCTGGCAAGCTTCAGCAAAATCATTTTGCCATTTCTCTTCAAAGCCGCAACATTCCCGGAAGAAAAGGCTGTTCCGCCGCCGCAGCCAATGACTTTTCCATCCAAAACAGACACCCTTTGCACAGCCTCTTCCTCAAGCAGCCTGAAAAAATCCATTCCGTGCTTTTTGGCAATCTCCCTGGCGGAAAGCCTTTTGGCGTTTTTCTCAAGGTAAATCTCTTCAAGCACACAATCAGTTTCAACAAATTCCCTGCCAAGCCTTGCCGCAAGCAACCTGCCGGCAAGGCTCTTTCCACAGCCCTTAAACCCAAACAAAACAAAATTCATAACAGCCACCAGCAATTGACATATTGAGTATAAAAAAGGCATTTAAAACCAAGGGGGCTTGGTGAATTTTTTGGATTTTTCGCCTGAGTCTACCCTAGAAGGATGGGCAAGCTGAAGACATACCCGAAACCTTAAAATAGGGTTTCTGACCTAAAATATTGCAATGAAAAAGGCTATTTTGGTAATTTGCCTATTGGCTTTGGTTGCGATTTTAAGCGGTTGTATTACAACTACAGTGGATGTTCAAGGGCCTGCATCTATTTATGGAGATTATGATACTACAAAAGTCGAAGGCAATAAAATAATCTTCAGTAATTCATTAATTCTTACTCTAAATGGGATTGAGCAAAATGAAACCATATTAGATACCACGGTTCCAGACTCTTATACTGTCTTGATTGATATAACTTTTGAAAACGAAACCGATGAAACTCTTAGTTTGCCTTATCTAAAAGTAAAAGATAAAGACGGCTATTCTTATGAAAGTGTTTACTATTCACTCCAAGAAAGAATGTTTCCATTAGAATTCAGTATCCCAGCAAACGACAAAATAAGTGGAATAAAATTGTATGCTATTCCTGATGGAGTAGAATTTAATGATTTAGTTTTAGTAGGTTACGAAGGCGGATTTGTTACTGAAAAATTATTTGAAATTCCTTTAAATAAAATATAATATTACACCATTATTGCTTGCCGCGTCTACCAGGCCCAGCGCAAGTTTGACAAGACCATGCAAGAGTTCCCGATTGCGAGCTGAAGGCCTACCCGAAACCTTAAAACAGTGTTTGGACTTATTGTAAAGCAAATGAGGGGAAGAAAAAAGAAAAAATATTGGAACAACAGCCATTTCTCTCATCACCAGCATAAGCACTTTTCTCATCATCCCCACAACAAACATTTTCCTCATCACCAGCCTTTCAACCCACAGTTTGCTCAACAGTCAAACCAGCACTACAAAAAACCAAGCATTTTCACAAAGATTTACCGAAGCGTATTTCAGGTCAGAAGTTTCAAAGATGCTATTCACAAAATTGTTTCAAGCGGAAAAGCAATTTTGTTTTTCATTATTGCGTTCATTCCAATCTTTATGATTATTGGCGGAATTACTACGATACTATTCCTGTCAATCTTTGGCGCAGGTTTGGGTGCAACAATTGGAGTGATTCTTGGATTTATTTTCAGTGTTGTAGTTGATTTCGTAATAACCATGTATGCCTATTACACTTTGAGAGAAAGGGGTTTTGCCGACAGCCATGTGAAAGTGAGTGGAAAGGATTGGTAAAAATGAAAAAGGCTATTTTGTTGATTGGCTTAATGGTTCTAATTGTTGTGCTTAGTGGTTGCACTCAATCAACAGGCCAAGCTAGTTTGTCAAGCACGCAAACAAAAACGGATTGCCCTTACGAGTGCTGTAAGGACGCAAGCCAATATTTTGGCAAAGTTTGCGCTCTTGACGCTGAATGTGTTGACAATGAATGCGTAAACGTGGAAGAAAGTGGGGTTCAAGAGCAAAGCGAAGAAAGTACTGAAGGAGGGCAAGAGCACGTCGCTGCTATTGTTGAATCAGACACAAGCCAACCTGCGCAGCAACAGGAACAATTAGCTTGCCCTTCAAGTTGCAATGATGGCAACCCATGCACTGATGATTACTGCAATGAAAGCACTAATTACCTGTGTTCCAATAATATCTTGAACGGAGAAGCGATTGGTTGCAGTGGCTCTGCAGGAACTTGCAAAATAAATAGCTGTGTCAATGGGACTTGCCAGCAGCAAACTCAAACAAACTGTTGTGGTAATAGTCAATGTGAAGTATTAGAATCTCATTTAAGCTGCCCAGTAGATTGTGAGTGCACACCCGATTGGCAGTGCACCAGCTGGTCAACGTGTAATGGCGGAGTGAAAACAAGGACCTGTTATGACTACTCTTATTGCGAAACAACGCAAGATAAACCTGCAGAATCACAATCTTGCACGATGTCCATTACTGAAAAAATAAGAGAATGCGCAAGAAAATGCTCAGGCGCAGATGCTGACATACCCGCAGTTTATTATGAATTCTATGAAGTATGCTATGAACTTTACTATTATGTAGGCATGGGAGAAATGGAGAACTTCATGAAAGATTGCTAATAGGGGGTCAATAAATGCCAATAGCGGATACTTTTGGAAGCGTGGATAAGCCAAAAAATAAAAAAGTAGTCAAAGAAATACGGTGCACTTGTAAAGAATGCGGCAAAGTTTGGCATTATTTGTCATCAGAAGAATCTTCGGACAAATGCTCTTCTTGTGGAAACTTAATGGTTGGATGTGGCTCTTGTGGGTCAATATTTTCCCCATATTATCTCAACAAATCTAAAGATTACGGTGACAAAATGCAAAAATACAAAAAATGCCCTTCTTGCGGTTCAATAAATATAACAAAAGAGGAAATCAGCCATGAGGTTTAACATTGGCTACAAAATTTCAGAATTTCTAATCAAATTTCATCAAAAAAAAATTTCGCCTTATCTGAATAAAAATGGCATAAAATGCAGATTCTATCCAACCTGCTCCGAATATGGGCTAATAGCCATAAAAAAATACGGTTTTATTAGGGGCTGGATAAAAACAATAAAAAGAATCAGAAGATGCCGGCCTGATAATTATGAAACCTGCATAGATTGCCCCTAACTAAAGGAGTTAGTTCACTTTCTGAAAACAAACTAAAAAAAGCTTTCTTTGTTTTGCTGGGATTAGTTTAAAATACCTGAATTGCCTTTATTTATGCGTGGTTTTGGATGGCTGAGGATAAGGACCTTTTTAATGAGGCTTTTGGCGAGGATGAGGATGAGGCAGCGGCAAGGAAGGCAAAAGAGGCTGCTGCCGGTGCCAAGGAAACCGTGAAAAAGCCGGCAAGGGCTTTGGGCAATGGACAGGGAAAAAAGCCAAAATCTGCCGGTGGGAGAAATGTCTTGGATGCCGAAGCCAAGGGCTCTGAAGGGGAAGAAGAGGCGGATTCAAAGGAAGAGAAGGATGAAGAGCAGGAAGAAAAGGAAGAAGACGAAGAAGATGAGCCTGATGAAGAAGAAGAAGAGGATGATGACAAGGAAGAAGACGAGGAAAAAGATGATGAAGAAAAAGAGGAAGAGCCCTCTGATGATGATAGTGGCGGCAAAAAAGAAAAGGGGGAAGAGGAAGACGAGGAGAAAGAAGGGGCTGATGAAGAGGAAAAAAAGGGTGCTTTGAAGGGAAAAAGGGCAGGAAAAGCAAGGGGCGCTGGGCAAAAAAAGGCGGGGTTGAAGGCTGTTTCTGCGCCACCAGAGGAAAAGCCTTTGAGGGAAAAAATCAAGAAGATTATGGTTGCAAAGGCGGTGAGGGCTGCCGAGAAGGACATTGTTCCGCCTGACATTGAGGTTGGCATCAGGGAAGTTGGAGTAAAGGAAGGGGATATTCCTGAGGTTGCAATTGGGTTGGGCCAGGCTGTTGGGGCTGAGCCAAGGGGGCTTGTTGTCAGGCCGGACTTGAAATTTTTGCAGGATGACAAGGGCAATGCGTTTATTGGAAGGAAAAAAGGCGTGTTCCAGAAGTATGGAAGCGAGGCCGCGCTTTTTGTCGGCAGGGTGAATGAAAAGGGTTCTCCTGACAAAAATGTCTGCCTTGACAGCCTTAACCCGCATGTTGTATTTGTGTGCGGCGCTCGCGGATCCGGAAAGTCTTACGTTTTGGGGGTGATGGCCGAGGAGCTTGCCCTGAAGAACAAGAATGTCGGGGTAATTGTTGTTGACCCTGTCGGGGTTTTTTGGGGAATGAGGTATCCCAACAGGGAAACAAGGGAGCTTGAGGCGCTTGCAAAGTGGGAGTTGCTTCCGCAGGGCCTTGAAAATTTGCGCGTGTTTATTCCTGAGGGGGTTGCGGCCCAGGTTCCAAAGTCAACTTATGATGCCACGTTTAGCATGCCGCCTTCTCTTCTCACAACTGAGGACTGGTGCCTTACTTTTGGGATTGAAAGGTTCAGCCCAAGCGGCCTGCTTATGGAAAAGGGCCTTGAGAAGGTCAAGAGCGGCTACAAGACCAAGGAAGGCAAGGCTGTTAAGGGGAAAAAGGACTTGTTTTCTTTGGAGGATTTGATACTGTGCCTGCATGCCGATGAGGAGCTGAACAGTGGGGAGAGGGGCTATAAGGCTGACAGCATCAGGGCTTTGGCAAGCAGGTTTGATGCCGCAAAAAACTGGGGGGTTTTCAACAGCATGGGAACGCCTCTTGTTGAATTGAGCAGGGAGGGCCAGCTGACCGTGATTGACACTTCGTTCCTTGAAGACAATGTTTCCGCCCTTGTCATCGGAATTCTTGCGAGGAGGATTTTGGCTGCAAGAAAGGTGAGCACCAGAAGGGAAAGCGCGGGCAGGTTTGGCAAGGAAGAAAACGTGGACCAGTTGCTTGAGTTTGGCGTGCCGCCTACATGGCTTTTCATTGATGAGGCGCACACATTGATTCCAAGCGGCAATGTCATGACGCCTGCAAGCAGCGCTTTGATTGAGTATGTGAAGCAGGGAAGGCAGCCGGGCTGTTCTCTTGTGTTTGCTACCCAGCAGCCAAGCGCGATTAACACCAAGGTTTTGAGCCAGCTTGACGTTGTCATAGCTCACAAGCTTGTTTTCGACGATGACATCAAGGCTGTTTACAAGAGGGTTCCGACCATTGTCCCAAAGGCCTACAAGAAAAGCAATTTCATCAAGACTCTGCCTGTGGGAATTGCCCTGACCGGCGACAGGTGCGAGGAAACATCAAGGGCATTTGTGATGAGGATAAGGCCAAGGATGTCGCAGCACGAGGGCAGGGAGGCCGAAACTGTTGAAAGGAATTTGAAGCTTGACGACGAAAAAGTGCTGTTGCTTGCTGTTGAAATGGCGAAAGGCAAGCTTGACCAGGTCGGCAGCATTTCCACGTCCACCATTGCACAGGTGGTTGAAACCCTCAATGCAAAATACAGGTCCAAGATAAAGCTTGGCACGGTTCTTGAGAGGCTTGAAGAGAACGGCGCTGTCATAAACGAGGCAACCTCAACAATAAGCATTCCAGGGGTGGAACAGGAGGAAGCGCTTGCCGAAGAGCTTGTAGGCGAGGCCGAAAAAGAGGTTGAAAAAGAGGCAAAGGCGGTGTTTCCAAAGGAAATGGTTGAGCTTCTTGCTTTCCCGGCTTCCGTTAACGAGGAAAAGGCAAGGCTTATGTTCAACAAGGTGAGGCGCAAGAGGCTGTTGGGGCTCTTTGGGGAAGAAGAGGCAATTGAAAACGTCCAGCTGCGCTATCTCCCCATTTACAGGGTTGAATACAATGCCTTTGACACAAAGCAGACCTTCAGGAAAGCCGAGGCCTTTGTGAACAGCATTACTGGAGAGTTCATTCACTTTGACAATAAGAAAAAGGCCTTTGTTGAAAGCCAGGGCCTGCCGCTACTTGACAAGCTGAGCCAGAACGAGCTGAAGCTTTTGATGATGCTTGGCAGAAAAAAGGATTTTGCGGCAATCGCAAAAGAATTTGAGGAAAGCAAGGAAAGCGCTTCTCTGGTAAAAAGGCTTCTTCAGGGCCTTGAAGAAAAAGGCTTTGTCGCAAGGGAAAAGGTTTCAGGAACAGAGCTTTATGCAAGGGCAAAGCCGATTGAACTGCCGCCTTCGCCAATGCATCCGCTTCTCAGCTCGCTTTCAGGCATTCCGGTTTTGAACATTGAGGCAATGAGCCTGATGAGGGAGGCAATTGACAGGGAAAAGCTGGCAAAAAGCCTTGCAAAGCTCTGGGGGAACATTGCCGTGAAAAAAATTGACCTTGTATACCTGCCTGTTTACGAAACATTCCTGAGAAAAAAAGACGGAAGCGTGAGAAAGATTTTCATCGAGGCTGTGACAGGAAACCAGTTAAAGCTGGGAAACAAGCCCTATTAGGCAAGGCTTTCACTTAAGCCCAAGCCTGCAAACAGGCAATGTTTTAGGAAACAAGCCCAATCAGGACCCTTCCGAGCTTTTTTGAATCATGCCTCAAAAGCTGCTGCTTGCTTGATTTTTTTGAAAAAATAGGGGGTTTTTCTATTATGTCAGCGCCGACTGGCACAGGCTTTCCGTTTTTTTTCGGCAAATCGTTTTCAACAAAAAAACTTTGCGCAGCCCTGTATCTTTCAAGAACGCCCTTGGCAGGCCTCCTTGTGTTGAATAACACAAAATCAAGGACGCCCTTTCCAAGATACTTTTCAATTTCTTTGACGTGCCTTGACAAGGTGAAGCCATGGGTCTGGTTCACCTGGGTCATCACATTGGCAACGTAAACCTTTTTTGCGCCGCTTTTCCTTATCGCCTCTGCCATTCCCTTGGCCAAAAGGTTTGTTATAACGCTGGTGTAAAGGCTCCCCGGGCCAAGCACTACAAGGTCTGCCTCAAGGATTGCCTTTCTCGCCTCGGGAAGGATTTTTGCCTCGGGCTTCAAAAAAACCCTTTTTATGGGTGCCCTCTCAGCCAGCCTTGCGGGCTCTATGTTCCTTTGAATAAGGGCATCTTCGTTGCAAAAAAGGGTGCCGTCGGCAAGCTCTGAGCAAACATGGACGCTTTGCGCTGTTGCAGGCAAAACAGCGCCCTTGATTGCAAGGATTTTGCCCGCGGCCTTCACCCCGTTCATGAAGCTGCCTGTTGTTTTTGCCAATGCAACTATGAGCAGGTTTCCAAAGCTCATGTCCTTGAGCATCTTGCCCTCAAACCTGTAATTGAACAGGTCAAACATGAGCTTTTCTGATTCGCTTAAAGCCAGAAGGCAGTTCCGCAAATCCCCGGGCGCCGGAATCCTGAATTCTTCCCTGAGCCTGCCGCTGCTTCGCCCTGAATCCGTCACCGTGACTATTGCGGTTATGTTCTTCGTGTAATCCTTCAGGGCCTGAAGCACGCTTGGAAGCCCTGTGCCTCCGCCTATTGCAACAACCCTTAAGCCTGATTCCTTTGCCTTGCAGGCACCGGCTTTTTTAAGCAGCGGCAAGACCTCGGAAATTTCCCCTATTGAATAATCCGGCTCTTCAAGCTCGTTCCTGGGCTTTATTTTTGAAAACCTGCCCCTGAGAATCCTGACACTTGCCATGCCAAGCTTGTTGGCCATCTTGATTTCGCTTGAAACCTTGTCGCCCACCACAATAATGTTTCCGGGCGAAAGCCGCAGCTGCTTCATCGCGCGCCTGAACTCGCCGAACTTGCTCTGGTCCCTTTCAATGTCGTGAATCAGGATAAGGTCAAATTTTTTTTCAAGGCCGAGAATCCTGATTTTTTTTGCCTGCCTTTCGTGGATGCCGCTTGTTATCAGCACAAGCTTTACGCCCTTTTTTTTCAGCGCATCAAGAGTTTCAAGGACGCCGGGGTAAAGCGAGATGTTTTCAACCTCGTCGCTGTTGTAGGCCTTGAAGCCGGCCTTCACAATCCTGCGCTTTTCGTCCTTTGAAATGCCAAAGCTGTCGCACATCCTGTCAAAAATGTCTTCCATCGGCCCAAGCTTTTTGAAAAGCCTTACCTGCATCTTGTAAGCCCTCCATGCAGAACAAGGCAGCCCTGCTTCAACCATTGCCTTTGCCGCCCTCTTTCTCGCGTTCTCAACAATTGAGCCCGAGCAGTCAAACAGCGTGTCATCCAGGTCAAAAAAAACGGCTTTTACCTTTACCATCAGAAGATATGAATGGAAAAAGCAAATTTAAACCTTTGGAATAATCGTTTGAGCTTTGAACCATTGCTTTTCAGAGCCTGTGCCTGCGCAGGAGAAGCGAGTTTGTCACCACGGACACGGAACTCAGGGCCATTGCCGCGCCTGCGACAATCGGCGACAGCAAAATGCCAAAGGGCAGGTACAGAGCGCCCGCCGCAATCGGAATGCCTATTGCGTTGTAGACAAGCGCCCAGAACATGTTTTGCTTTATTTTGCCGATTGTCAGCCTGCTGAGCCTGATTGCTTTTGGCACATCCTGCAAATTGTTCTGCATTAAAACAATGTTTCCTGTTTCCATTGCGACATCCGTGCCACTGCCCATGGCAATGCCAATGTCAGCCTGCGCAAGTGCAGGCGCATCATTGATGCCGTCTCCAACCATTGCCACCTTGCCATTTTCCTGCAGTTTCTTGACATAATTTGCCTTGTCCTCTGGAAGCACTTCAGCAAACACGTTTGTTATGCCTGCCTGTGATGCAATTGCCTTTGCAGTGCGCTCATTGTCGCCTGTTATCATATAAACCTGCACGCCAAGCTTCTGCAATGCCGCCACTGCGTCTTTTGATGTTTCTTTTATTGCATCAGCCGCGGCAATTGTTCCAAGCGCCTGCTTTGAATCCGCAAGGAACATGACTGTTTTTCCTTCTGCTTCAAGCGCCTCAACCCCCGCCTTTAGCCCGGAAACGCTGATTCCCTGCTTTGCCATGAGCTTTGCATTGCCAAGGAAATATTTTTTCCCGTTCAGCTCTGCCTGTATGCCATGCCCTGGAATTGCCTTGAAATGCTTTGGCTCAACAAGCTTTGCCTTTTCCTGCCTTGCCTTTTCCACTATTGCGTCTGCAAGCGGGTGCTCTGAAGCCCTTTCAAGGCTTGCAGCTATCTCAAGCACTTTTTGCGCACTCATTTTTCCAGCCTGAACCACATTTGTCACTTCAGGAACGCCTTTTGTTATTGTGCCTGTCTTGTCAAAGATTACAAACTTGAGCTTGTGTGCTGTTTCAAGCGCATCGCCGCCTTTAATGAGAATGCCGTGCTTTGCGCCCATTCCTGTTCCGACCATTATGGCTGTTGGCGTAGCCAGGCCCAAAGCGCAGGGACAGGCTATCACAAGCACCGCAACGCTTGTCAGCAGGCTGAAGGCAAAGCCCATGCCGAAAACAAAGTACCATGCCGCAAAAGTCGCTATTGCTATCAGTATTACAGCAGGCACAAAGTAGCCTGAAATCAAATCGGCATACCTTTGAATCGGCGCCTTTCTCCCCTGGGCCTCGTCAATGAGCCTGATGATGTGCGCCAGGGTCGTGTTTTCCCCTATTTTTGTTGCCTTAAATTTGAATGTCCCGTTTTTGTTGATTGTTCCGCCTGTAACAGTGTCACCGGCTTTTTTCTCAACAGGCATGCTTTCGCCTGTTATCATGCTTTCGTCAATTGAGGAATAGCCTTCAATTATTGCCCCGTCAACCGCAATGCGCTCGCCTGGCTTTACCAGAATTATGTCGCCCAGCAAAACATTGTCAACAGGAATCTCCATCTCAGAGCCGTTCCTGATTACAATCGCGGTTTTTGGCGAAAGGTTCATCAGCTTCTTTATGGCATCGCCAGTCCTGCTCTTTGCTATTGCCTCAAGCCACTTTCCCAGAATTACCAAAGTAATGAGGATTGTTGAAACCTCAAAATACTGTCCGACAGCAGGGTCAAACAGCATATTGTAAACGCTCAGCGCGTAGGCTGAGGTTGTGCCGATTGCAATAAGGGTGTCCATGCTGCCTGCTTTGTTCTTGAGAGACGCCCACATTCCCAGGTAGAATTGCTTTCCTATTATGAATTGCACCGGAGTTGCAAGCAAAAAGAGGATGAACTCCGCATAAGGGATTTCCATGCCAAGCGGCATTAGCACCATTCCGATAATGAAGGCAGGGACGGCAAAAAGCACGCTCACCAAAAAAGCAGCCCTGATTTTGGCAGTTTCCTTTTTCTGAAAATCAGCCTGCTTTTCCGCATTTGCCCCTGGCAAGGCAAGCGAAGCGCCATAGCCCGCGCCCTTAACAGCGGCAATAAGCCCTTCTTCCTTAATCTTCGTTTCATCAAATTCAACTGTTGCCTTTGAAGTGGAAAAATTTACATTCGCATCCTTCACGCCCTCTTTTTTTAACAGGGCTTTGCTGATGATTATGGAACAGCTTGCGCAATGCATCCCGCTTACATACAACGTAGCTTTCTTCATGATATCACCTTCACTGCAACTGGCCCTCGCCAAACGGCACAAAGTGAGCAAAGTCAAACGCAGAGCCTGTTTTTTCCATTATTCCAGCCACAATAAAACGCTGGCCAAATTTTTCGAAAGAATCGCCAATTTCGTTGAATACCTTTTCTTTCCGCATCAACGCCGCTTCTCCAGAGCCGATAATAATCGGGTAAAACTTCTTGCCAACAATGACATGCTCTTCATAGCCATCAAGGCTGCCTTCAGCCAGCTTGGGCGCAGGAATTTTTCCGCCGGGCAAGAATGATACAAAAAGCTTCGGCTCTTCGCCGGACATTTTAATGAAAACCAGGCCATTGTACGCGTTCACAGCGCTGAATCCCAGGGGGCTCAAAAAGTGGAAATAATCCAATGGAGTCCCGGTTTCAGCAAGCACACCCTCGACTGTTGGATTCAGCCCAAAAAAGCCTATGAGCCTATCGCCTGGCTGCAAAAAAATATTTTCTGATTTCATAGTGTCCGCCTCTGTTGCGCCAATAACCATGGAATCCTCTTCAGGAACTGGGTTTCCTTCCATTGCAGCGTACTTTGCAAGCGCATTATTTGATGCAAGGGCAAACACTTTGGCTTCATTGCCATCATTGAAAGCAAGCTTTAGCTGCATGCCGTTGAAAGCGGCCGTTTCTTTTTTGCCAATAGGGTCCATTCCGGCACTGTTTCCCTCAAAAACAAAATAAACCATCCCCACAACAGCTATGATGGCTATCACTATCAGAATTGAATATTTTTCACCCGAAATCCATGCTTTTTCACCGGACAAAATAACACCACCCTTGCCGAAAATTATATTCATTTTTTCTTTATCTTTGCGCACTCGGCGCAATCACAATCACTGCCAAAATGCCTGTAGGCATCGCGCAGGATGCACCAGCAAAAGCCCTTTGACAGCCTAAATGCCTTTTCTCTCCCGTTTTTATCGAATTGCACAACGCCCGCCTGCTCAAGCTGCTTTAGCTGGTGGGAAATCGCGGAAAGCGTCATTTTTCCCTTGCCAACGGCAGCATATATTCCATTTACCGTTTTCGGCCCATCCATAATGCTAAGCAAAATGCGCAGCCTTGTGGGGTCTGCCATTGCGGAAAAAAACCGCAATATTTTCTTGTCAGTTTCCGGATTTTCCTTGAGAGCCATACAGTTAATACTTGAATGATTGCTCAAGTTTTTAAATATATCGCGGATTGCGCCATTATTTTCCCTTGTTCTTGCATTCGGCTGCCTTATATCCGCCTGACTCTATCTTTCCGATGATGCTTTTGGCGTCTGTTGCGCTTTGGTCAAAGTTAACGCGCACAATATTGTTTTTGTCGTCTGTTGCAATATCTGCTATGCCCGGAAGTTCCTCTATGTTCATTTTTATAAGGGCAATGCAGCTTTTGCAATGTATTCCCGAAACCTTGAATTCGCTTAACATAATTTTTCCTCCAAAATTTTTGTCTTGTCCCTTTTCACACCCAATCCGCTAAAAACACCCATTAGTTTTGCATTCAAGCCCTGTTTTTGGAATTTGCTTTGCGCGCTCAAGCGCATCCTTGCATTCCGGGCAGGCCTTGCCAAATTCGGCCACAGCAATTATCCTGCTGCAATCACAGGCCGGGTTGCTCCAGATTGCAATTGCACAGCTTGTGCAACGCATTCCCCCGGCGGCAAAATTTGCTTTTTTCATCATGCAAGGTCCTCCGGAAGCAGGCATTCCTCTGTTTTTCCTGTGCCTGAAACGCATTTTCCTTCCTCAAGGCCTTTTTTGCATTGCGGGCAAACCTTGTCAAATTCGCCCTTTGCAATCATCTCATCGCACCTGCAGTAACCGTCATCCCAAATCCATTCGCCAAGATAGCACATTGTGCACGGAGGCTCAATGCAGCAGCCGTATTTTCCTTCAAGCTTTGCGTCATTTATTGCTTCTGAAAGCTCATTTAAAATATTCCCCCTTCTTTCTTCAAAGGTCAATTGCCGCCCTGCCTGTTGGCCCTGCAGGAAAAAAAGCCCTGCTTGCTGGTTTTGGCCCGGAAAAGAAACTGAAGCAAGTCCAAAAATGGCGGCAACCGCCAATGCAATTGACAACGCAAATGCCGCCCTCATGCAAACTTCCATCCGCCATTCTCCAAATCGGCTTTTTCAATTACAACAGAATCTCCGACAATTTTATTTGGCAGGTAGCCTGGCCAGCAGCCGCCGGGATTTTTGTTTTCGGTTCCAAGGCTGTCAATTGCAAAACGCTTTCCGCAGTTGTTGCAGACCATAAAGTTTCCTTCCTGCCTGTAGCCTTTTTTCTTCACATAGCAAACATCGCAAGCATCAAAGGCGGTTTTTATGCTGCCGTCGCTTGCCTTTACCGCAAAAAACCTTATTTTTATGCCCCCTGATTCATATTCAAGCCATTTTGCATTTGTGCCAACACTATTCAAGGGGACAGAGATTGTGTTTTGCGCGGTTGAATTGTTTCCCGAACCGTTTGGGGCTTCTGCTGCGTTTGAAACACAGCCGCTTAAAATAACAATTCCCGCAAACAAAATAATTGGAATCCAAAGTTTCATTTTGCCGCCTTCGCAAGTTCGCTTTCAATAATCTGCTCAAAAACGCTGAACGGCTGGGCACCCACAACGGTGATTCCATTAATAAAAAAGCTTGGTGTCCCGGAAACGCCATAACTCTGGCCGTCGGCAAGGTCTTTCTGCACCTCGGAAGCAAATTTCCCCGAATCCAGGCAGGCGTTGAACTTTACAGCATCAAGCCCTATTTCCTGGGCATATTTTTTCAGGCTTGCCGTATCCAAAGAGCCCTGGTTTTCAAAAATTTTGTCGTGCATTTCCCAGTATTTGCCCTGCTCATCAGCGCATTCGCTTGCCTCGGATGCTTTTTGCGCAAACTGATGGAATCCCAGAGGAAAATCCCTGAAAACAATTTTTGCCTTGCCGCTGCCAATGTATTTTTGCTTTAGCAGGGGCAGGGTTTCAGAGAAAAATTTTCCGCAAAAAGGGCATTGGAAATCCGAAAATTCAATTATTTCCACAGGCGCGTCTTTGGAGCCAAGGACCGGGTCATCATCAGCGCGGGCAGTAATCGCCAAAGGCTGGCCCTGGTTGTTGTTTCCTGTTCCTGAGGGCGCGGCATCATTTGCGGAATCTCCGCCAGAGGGCACAAGGTTGTTTCCAACATTGCCCAAATTGCCATTTGCAAGCAACAGATTTTGGTTTAATGTGTTAATTTGTGCGCCCAAACTGAAAACAGCGGCAGTATTCCAAATTAACAGTAAAACTATTATTCCGACCAAAATATTTTTCGCAGTAATTTTAACAGTGATAACACTGCCCTTTTTTGTTTCTGCTTGCCGGCTGCCCTTGCCATCATGCAATTTAACATTCCCTTCGGAAGAATCCTCATCTTC
>JBAZQI010000005.1:0-47472 GCA_041645325.1 archaeon | reverse complement strand
GAGTTTTTTGACAAAATTGAAAAGTTAAGCAAGCGCCTTGAAATGACGGACCTGCTTGCCGAACTTTTCAAGGAAGCTGAAGCAGGCGAAATTGCGCGGGTTGTCTACTTGTTCCAGGGCCAGCTTGCGCCGCCCTACGAGGACATTGAAATAGGAATGGGCGAAAAGCATGTGGAGGAAGCCATTGCAAAGGCCTCCGGATACACTGAAGCTGAGGTTGAACGGGATTTCAAGAAAAAGGGCGATTTGGGCGTTGTTGCCGAGCAAATGCTGGAAAAGAAAAAGCAAAGGTCCCTTTTTTCCTCTGAGCTCACTGTTGAAAAGGTTTTCCGCAACCTTTTGAAGATTGCCACTTCGGAGGGGCAGGGAAGCCAGCAGCTCAAGATAAAGCTTTTGGCAGAGTTGTTGAACAGCGCTTCCCCTGTGGAAGCAAGGTACATCATCAGGATTCCTTTGGGAAACCTGCGCCTCGGGATAGGCGACCCGACAATCATGGACTCTTTTGCATTGAACCTTTTGCCTGAAGCCGAAAAAGACAAGGGGCTTGTGAAAAAAGCAGGGGCAGGGCTCAGGGAAAAAAAGCCAGAGAAAAGAAAAAGCGAATTGGAGCGGAAGCTCAGGGCAGCGGTAAGGGAGCTGATTGAAGGCAAGTACAATGTGCACAGTGATTTGGGCAGCCTTGCCGAAAAGCTCAAAAGGCACGGCCTGCACGGCCTTGACAGGATTAGCATACAGCCAGGCGTTCCAATAAGGCCGACTTTGGCGGAAAGGCTGCCAACGGCAAAGGAAATAATTGAAAAGCTCGGAAAATGCGAGGTTGAGGCAAAATATGACGGCTTCAGGCTGGCAATCCACAAGGATGGCGACAAGGTAACCATTTTCAGCAGGCGGCAGGAGAATGTTACCTCAATGTTTCCGGAAATAGTTGAGGCAGTGAAAAAGCAGATTAAGGCAAAAGACGCAATCTTTGAGGGAGAAGCCCTTGCCTTCAACGAGGAAACAGGCGAGTACTACCCTTTTCAGGTTACAATCCAAAGAAAGAGAAAATATGACATTGGCAGGATGGCAAAGGATTTTCCCCTGACTGTGTTTGCCTTTGATGTGCTTTATGCTGGCGGCAAAAGCCTTATGGATTTGCCTTTCAGGGAGCGGAGGGAAAGGCTGCGCGAGCTCATTGGAAAAGGCGGCACAATTGTTTTGACAGACGCAATAGTGACTGATTCGGAAAAAAGGCTGG
The DNA here is from genome assembly GCA_041645325.1 of archaeon. Lineage (GTDB taxonomy): Archaea > Iainarchaeota > Iainarchaeia > Iainarchaeales > JAFCCL01. The sequence goes on along the minus strand of JBAZQI010000005.1, from coordinate 46,235 downwards.
AGCAGTTCTTTAATGAGAATGTTGAGAAGGGGCTTGAGGGCATAATAGCAAAGGACCTGAATGCGAGATACATTGCCGGTGCGAGAAAATTCTCCTGGATAAAGCTGAAAAGAAGCTATAAGGGCGAGTTGTCTGACACAGTGGACACGGTAATAGTGGGCTTTTTCAAAGGCAAGGGCAAAAGGACGCAGTTCGGGCTTGGCGGCCTGCTTACAGCCGTTTATGACGAGAAAAGCGACTCGTTCAAAACCATTGCAAAAATCGGGACAGGAATGAGCGAGGAAATGCTTGAAAGCCTTTTCAAAATGCTTTCAAAGGAAAAAGAGCCTTCAAAGCCGGCAAGGGTTGATTCCGAAATAAAGCCGGATGTATGGGTCAGGCCAAAGTATGTTATTGAGGTCAATGCCGACGAGATAACAAAGAGCCCTGTGCACACTGCGGGCAGGGAAAAGGAAGGCGAGGGGCTTGCACTGCGCTTCCCGAGAATGGTGAAGATAAGGCAGGACAAGAAGCCTGAGCAGGCTACGACCGTGAAAGAGATAAGGGAAATGTTCAGACAGCAAAAGCATGTCAGCATGGGTGAATGAAATGAGCTTTGCGTCAAGAACAACGGGAAACCTTTTCAGGATTCTTGTAACGCTGGGCGCTTTTGCCATCGTGATTTACATTATCATTGAATTCAGGCTATGGAGCGGGGATTGGACAGATTATTTCCTGAAAAGAGGAAGCTTTGAGGAAATAATATTCGTAACCCTTGTGGGCATGGCAGTAACCACAGTGGTCATATGGCTGTTGAAATGGCACTTGAGGGCACAAGGAAGGTGAAATGATGTACGCGCCCATGAAACTGCTGGTATATGCCATTGCAACTGTTGCGGTTATTTCACTGCTTTACATTTTTGTTTTTCCGCTTGCTTTCCCGTTGCCGCAGAACAGCGTTGCATTGATTGAAAGAAACCTGATGGCAAGCGAAACAGAGCTTGGAAAGGGCTTTATCGTTGAAATAACCGCGGGTCAGGGAAACGGATTCATGGGCGAAACTTTTGACTCAGGCACAAGAAACGCCGTTTTTCAGTGCAACAGCGCAAGCCAGTGCTGCCCGCAGGGCGAGAAATGCGACCTGGCAATTGAGTGGAACGACAGGGTGGTCAAATTCAACAAGGGCACTGCAACAACCGTAACCACAAGATGCAAAAGGGAGCTTGGCCTGTACCTCTGCACAGTCTACTTTGGCGAAAAGCCGGCCCAGATTGAAATAGATTCCCTTGGCGCGCCGGAAAGCGTTGACCTTGGAAAAGAATCACTGTCATTTGAGGTTGCGTTCTCAAACAAGGGCGAACAGGAAGCGTTTGAAACAGAAGTAAGCGCCGAAATCTTCAGGCGATATCTTGTGCAGGGCAGCTGGGTTGAGAAAAAGGTTGAAAACGCGTCCAGGGCATACTCGTTCGGCGGCCTCAAGCACGGCGAAACAAGGGCTGAAAGGATTATTGTGCCGCTCAACGAGAACGGCGACTTCAAGGCAAAAATAAGGGCTTCGGGATTGGAGGCAGGGTTTGACGAAAGGACAGTTGAGTTCAGCATGACAGGGGCGACTGGGCAGTGCTATGCGCTTTACTGTGATCAGCCGCGCCTCATGGAAGAAAAATGTAGCACAAGGTGCTACTGCGAAAACTGCCTTTACGGGGGCGCCTGTGCGGAAAAAATAAGGCAGTCAGACAATGTTACCCTCGGCCTGGACCCTGAAATAAGCCTGCAGAACGCGGAAGCCGAAATACTTGGAAGCGACATTGTGGGCTTTGCGCTTGAAGGCAGTGCCTGCAGATAGACAAAAGGTCAGGCCCTGTTTTTTGCGCCAAACAGGGCAATCTTTTCCTCGGCAACTCTTTGTGAAATGTTTTGCGCGTGCAAAAGTGCGTTCCTGGGGTCAAAATCTTCAGGATTTTTTGCATGGAACTCGCGAATTCCTGCGGTAAAAGCAAGCCTTAAGTCAGTGTCAATGTTTATTTTGGCAACGCCAAGCCCAATGGCTTTTTTCAAATCGGATTCGGGAACGCCTTTTGCGTTTGAAATTTTTGCGCCAAAGCGGTTGCATTTCCGCACCAACTCTTTTGGAACAGAGGAGGCGCCGTGCAGCACAAGCGGAACGGAAACCAGGCCGCTTATTTCCTTGAGGCGCGCAAAATCAAGCCTTGCCTTTCCCTCAAACTTGTAAGCGCCGTGTGATGTCCCGATTGCAACAGCCAAAGAATCGCAGCCGGATTTTTCAACAAAAAGCATTGCCTCTTTAGGGTCGGTCAGGCGCTCTTCTTTTGAGCCGATTTTTTTCAGCGCGCCAAGCTCTGCCTCAACAGAACAGCCCTTCCTCTTTGCCATTGCTACAATTTTTTTTGTAACCGCAACGTTTTTCGCAAACGGGTATTTGCTTGCGTCAACCATGACGCTTTTGAATCCGATGGAAATGCATTTCCTTATCAAAGCCAAATCTTTGCCGTGGTCCAGGTGAACGCAGACAGGCACGCTTGCCCTGCGTTCAAGTTGCTGCACGATGCCAAAAATGTTTTCAAGGCCGGCATACCTTGCCGTTGACTCCGTAATCTGAATCATCAAAGGCGAATTCATCGCCTCTGCCGCCAAAAGCAGGGCCCTGCTTACCTCAAGGTTGCAGGTGTTGAAAGAAGGCAAGGCATAATGCCCTTTTCTTGCGGAAACCAAGATTTGCTTTGCCGCCTTGAACATTGTAACACCAAAGAACCGATTAATATAAATTGGTTCTTTTATATTAAGTTAATGGATTTGAAATGGCCGAAAGCACGCAGTCTTTTATGAAAAAACATGCCCTGAAAGAAGGCGACATTGCTGAAATTGCCGAAGAAAAAGGCAATGCCCTGAAAGGCACCATTATCCCGAGCGCTGACGAAAAGCTGCTTGCCCTAAAGCTTGAAAACGGCTACAATGTGGGCATTTCAATCGAAAAAATCTCCTCCGTAAAAAAGCTCGGTGCCGGAAAGCCGGTGGGAAAGGCAATTGCCTCCGAAATAAGGAAAAAGCCAGGGCTCCCTGCAATAGCAATCCTGCACACGGGAGGCACAATAGCCTCAAGGGTGGACTACAGGACAGGCACTGTTTACTCGGCATTCAATGCTTCCGACCTTTTGGCCATGTTTCCAGAGCTCAGCGAGACTGCAAACTTTGAGTCAAGGCTGCTGGCAAACATGTGGAGCGATGACCTGCGCTTTGCCCACTTTGGAATGATTGCAAAAGCAGTTGAAAGCGAGGCAAAAAAAGGCGTTGAAGGAGTCATAGTCGGAATGGGAACAGATAACCTCGCAGTTGCAGCAGCAGGGCTTGCCTTTGCCCTTGAAAAATGCCCTATCCCTGTTTTGCTTGTTGGCGCGCAAAGAAGCAGCGACAGGGGAAGCTCTGATGCAGCAATGAACCTTATTTGCGCCGCAAACTTCATCACAAAATCAGACTTTGCCGGCGTTGCGATATGCATGCACCACTCGGCAAGCGACGATGTTTGCGCGATTCTTCCCGCGTGCAAGACAAGAAAGCTGCACACGTCCCGCAGAGATGCCTTCAAAGCGGTAAATGATTCACCAATCGCACTGGTTGACTACAATTCAAAGGAAATTAAATTCCTGAAAGCAGATTACCCGAAAAAATGCGCAAAAGAAAAAATTGCTGCAAAGCCGAATTTTGAGGAGCGGGTCGGCCTGCTCAAGATAAGCATAAACATGTTTCCCGAACAATTCTCTTTTTATGAAAAGGAAAAATTCAAGGGGCTTGTGATTGAAGGAACAGGATTGGGGCAGACTCCCGGCCACATGCCTGATGAAATAACAAAAAAGGCGCACAGGGGAATTTTTCCCGCAATAGAAAGCCTTGTGAAATCAGGCTGCATTGTGGTAATGACTTCACAGTGCATTTTCGGCAGGGTCCAGATGCATGTTTATGACAAGGCGGCTGATTTGGTAAAGCTTGGCGTAATTCCCGGAGAAGACATGCTTGCGGAAACAGCATTCGTAAAGCTTGCCTGGCTGCTTGGCAATTACCCGAAAGAAAAGGCAAAAGAGCTCATTGCAAAAAACCTGAGGGGCGAAATCAGCAAAAGGACTGAAATTGACGAATTCAAGCCGGATTAAGCAACCGTTACCCTTGCCCTGCCCAACCGCTTGCTATTTATCAAGGCCGCATCCACTTTCTCATTCAAGCGTTCAACAAATTGCGGTGGTAAAAGCCCTTTAAGCCCTTTAGAGCCAGCTACGCCACAAGAAAAACTAATCCTTTCAGCCCTGAGCTCAGCAAGTGCACCCCTCAGTTCAGCCACAAGCAAAGAACTGCGCCTTGGGACAAAAATCTTAAACTCGTCACCCCCGCAGCGCCCGGCAAAACCACGGTGCCTTTTTGCAATGCCTGAAATTTTTTCAACAAGCAACTCCAGCTTTTTATCCGCGCCGTGTTGCCCTAGTTCTCGGTTTAGCTTATGCAAGAAATCCATGTCAACCATTGCAAAAGAAAAAGGCGCTTTTGCTTTTCGCGAGCGCAGGAAGCGATACAGCCTTTCATTGAAAACAGCGTCGTCTTCAATGTGAAATTTTGCATCCAGCAAAAGCATCTGCCTGACCCTGGCTTTTGCAAGAGCAGCCAGAAAAGTGCTTCGAACAAGCCCGCCTTGGGAAAGCCTGGTTCTCCTTAAAACGCCTGAACTGGAAGCATCTCTTTGAAGCGCGGATAATGCAGACTGCATTTCGGCAAATGTACGCTGCGGGTCTCTTCTTCCAACCCTCCTTTCTCCAGCCATAGATAAATCTGTGCTTGGCAATAATTAAATGCTTTGCCCTCAAAAAACTGCCAATTGCGCCAGCCCAAAGGGATTTAAAAAACAAAGGAGCAAATTATGGACAGAATGGGCAAAATGGTTCAAATTCCATTGAATGAAGCCGACAACCTGATTAGCCCGAGGGTAACAGTGCTTGTGACAACGATAAGCCCTTCAGGCGAAATCAATGCGGCACCCTACTCCTGGATTGCACCTGTTTCTTTCGAGCCTGCAATGCTTTATATTGGAATCCAGAGGAGGGAAACCCTCACAACCGGGAATATCAGGGCGACAAAGGAATTTGTGGTGAACATTGTTACAAGGGACTGGGCAGGCAAAGCAATTGCCTGCGAGGCAAAGCTGCCGAACAAGGTTGAACTCTCGGGGCTGAAATTCAGGGAAAGCAAAAAAGTGAAAGCGCCGACTGTTGCAGAAGCAAAGATTGCGCTTGAATGCAGACTGCAGGAAATAATCAAAACAGGCAACGCGGACCATTTCCTTGTCATTGGGGAAATAGTGCACGCGGAAAAAGACAGCGCCCTGAAAAACAGCGAAATAGTCATGCACCTGCTTGGCGAAAAATTCACCGGCCCGGGGGAAGAATTCAAATTACAGAGAAAGAAATAAAAACAGAAAAGGCATAATTATTTTGGTGATTCAATGGCAAACGCGAGAAGATTTGACCCAAAAAGGGCACCAGCTGGACAGGTTAAGGCAAGAGTCAACAGTGCTTGCAGAGACCTAGTAAGAACCGTCGCAGGCGGCGACATAAAGAAGGTCAACATGAATATGGTTACGAATGCTGCTACAAGACAGGGGCTTTCTGTCTCTGACTTGGTAGGGCGCTTGAGGTCGCTTGGGGCAAAGATTTGATTTAAATAAATTTCTTGCCATTTTTTGTGATTATGTACGTTCTTGCAATCAATGGCTCGCACAGGAAAGGCAATACTGAGGCAATGCTCAAAAAAATCCTTGACGGCGCGGCTTCAAAAGGCGCAAGGATAGAGCTTGTGAATTTGCGCGAAAAAAATGTTGAGAACTGCAAGGCCTGCATGGGCTGCGAGAACAGGGGAATATGCAGGATTCAGGACGATTTTCCGCATATTTTTGAAAAAATGGTGCACGCTGACACCGTTGTTTTCGGCAGCCCTAATTATTTCAACAATGTTTCGGCTTTGATGAAAAATTTTATTGACAGGATGAATGCGCACTGGCAAGACCCAAGGCTTAAGGGAAAAAAGGCTGTTTTGGTAATGCCTGGCGGATACAGCCAAGAGTCAATTGAAAAGGGCTTGAAAACATTTGAGGAGTTCCCGAAAATCTGCAAAATGAAGGTGATTGAAAAGATTGCACCAAAGCTTGACAAGCCGCAGGAAGCGGAGAAAGACGAAAAGCTGATGCTGGAATGCTTTGAGCTTGGGAAAAGAATTGCCTAAGGCAATTTTCCCAACAGCCCTGAGTGCCCTGCAGGGTACGAAGCAAGAAAAGCGATTGCTTTTCTATGTTTTAACAAAAGGCTGGCGAAAAAAGCCTTTTTCCAAAACCGAGTGCCCTGCAGGGTACGAGGCCCGCAAAGCTATGCTTTGCTTGGGGCTTGCGAAAAATGCTTCGCAAGCAAAAAAGGTTTTCTTTTCCCAAGGCTTTTCTTTCGCAAAAGAAAAGGCTTCCCAAGGCTTTCTTTCATCAGAAAGAAAGGCTTACTTAAAAAGCTTTTTTCTGCTTGAATTATCAGATTGCGATGGAAGAAAAATGGGAAAGGCTTGGATTAAAGGCTGGCTTGGAGTGCCACCAGCAGCTTGACACAGGCAAGCTGTTCTGCAGGTGCCCGTCTGTTTTAAGGGAAGAAAAGCCGGATTTTGTTGTCAAAAGGCTTTTGAGGCCTGTTGCCTCAGAGCTCGGCGAGTTTGACAAGGCTGCCTTGGAGGCGTTTGGCAAAGGCCTTTCTTATGCTTACGAGGCGTACAATGGCACGAACTGCGAAATAGAGCTGGATGATGAGCCACCACAGCCTCCTGACAGGGATGCCCTGGAAACAACGCTTGAGATTGCACTCATGGCAAAGGCGCAGGTTTTGGACGAGCTCTTTGTGATGCGAAAGCTCGTGATTGACGGCTCCAACACGTCTGGTTTTCAGAGGACAATGCTTGTTGCCTTGGGCGGCGAACTGGAATTAAGCGGCAAAAAGGTCAGCATCCAGACAATTGCCCTGGAAGAGGATGCCGCAAGGCCAATGGAAAAAAAGGACAACGAAATAATCTACAGGCTTGACAGGCTCGGCATTCCTTTGATAGAGCTTGCCACCGCCCCGGACCTGAAAACGCCTGAAGAGGTTAAGGAATGCGCGGCAAAGATTGGGGAGCTTTTCAGGAGAACCTGCAGGGCAAAAAGGGGATTAGGCACAATAAGGCAGGATTTGAACGTTTCAATCAAAGAGGGCGCAAGGGTTGAAATAAAGGGCGTGCAAGAGCTTGAAATGATTGATGAATATGTGCGAAGAGAGGTACAAAGGCAGGTTTCGCTCGTTGAAATAAGGGAAGAGATGCGCAAAAGGAAAATTTCTGAAAAGGATTTTCAGGAAAATGAGATTTTTGAGCTAAGCGGCATTTTTTCAGCCAGCGAATGCAAGTTCCTCAAAGGAAAAAGCGTTTTCGGCACAAGGCTGCACAAAATGCACGGCCTGCTTGGAAAAGAACTGCAGCCAGGGCGGCGTTTTGGAACAGAACTTGCCGGTTATGTGAAAGCAAAGGCAGGGCTGAAAGGAATACTGCACAGCGACGAGCTGCCGGCATACGGGATTTCGGAACGGGAAATCGAGCATGTTGGGCACAAATGCAACTGCATAATGGATGACGCATTCGTAATGGTGCAAGCAGACAGCAGGGAAAAGGCAAAAAAGGCGATTGGCACCGTGCTTGAAAGGTGCGCAGAAGCGCTCAGGGGCGTTCCGGAAGAAACAAGAAACGCTTTGGAGGACGCAAACACAGAGTACAGCAGGCCCTTGCCAGGCGCGGCAAGAATGTACCCTGAAACTGATTTGGAGCCTGTGAAAGTTGAAACAGGAACGCTTTCTTCGCTTGCAAAACAACTGCCTTTGACTGTCGGGCAAAGGGAAAAGCTTTACAGGGAAAAGGGATTGTCCTCAAACCTTGTAGAGGGAATGAAGCTGAGCAATTACGCGTGCTTTTTTGAGGGGCTTTTGAAAAAAAGTTTCAATGCCACAACAGCGGCAGCGCTTTTGCTTGAAGGGCTTACACAGCTCAGGAGAGAAGGCATTGAAAACATTTCAAACGAAATGATTGAAACAGGGCTTTTGCTTGAAAAAGGCAAAGAAATACCGAAGGGAATGCTGCTTGAGTTCCTCAGGCAATGGAACAAAAAGCCGTTCGCAGAGCCGGAAGAAATACTGGGGGAAATGAACATCGGCAAAGCTGATGAAAGCGAAGTGAGGGGCATTATCAGGGGCATAATTGAAAAAAACAGCGGCATTATTGCGGAAAAGGGCGAAAGGGCTTTGGGCGCGCTGATGGGAGACACAATGCGCGAACTCAAGGGCAAGGTAGCTGGCGAAGAAATAAGCAGGGTTCTCAGGGAAGAACTGGCCAAAAGGGCAAAGGAATAGAAGCAGCGCAATTCTAAAAGGTTGAGGAAAAATGCACCCGGCACTCTGGATTAAGGAAAGCAAGGGAGGAAGCCTCTCAGGCAAAAGAATAATTCTGGGAATATGCGGCAGCATTGCCGCCGTCAAGTGTGTTGAGCTTGCCAGGGAGCTTATCAGGCACGGTGCAGATGTAAAAGCAGTGATGTCAAAGGAAGCACAGCGAATACTGCATCCGAACGCCTTGCATTACGCCACGGGAAATTTGCCTGTGCTGGAATTGGATGGAGCGGTCCAGCATGTTGAGGAATTTGGGGAAAAAGGGCAGGCCGACCTGCTGCTGATTGCGCCATGCACTGCAAACACTATTGGCAAAATTGCCTGTGGCATTGATGACACAGCTGTGACAACGTTTGCAACCACGGCCCTTGGAAGCAAAAAGCCGGTGATTTTGGTTCCGGCAATGCATGAAAGCATGTACAAAAACGCGATAGTTGCGGAAAACATCAGAAGGCTCAAAGAGGCCGGAGTTGCCTTTGTTGAACCAATGCACAGCGAATGTGCGGCAAAGTTTCCAAACATTTGGGAAATTGTCCTGGAATGCGAAAGGGCCCTTGGAAGCAGGCCGCTCGAAGGAAAGCAGGCATTGATTGCAAGCGGTGCGGTTCAGGAAGATATTGACCCTATAAGGGTTTTGACAACAAGGGCATCCGGAAAAACAGGGTTAGAGCTGGCAAAAGAAGCCTACAGGCTTGGAGCCAAAGTAAAAATCATTCACAGCAATTTTGCGGGCTTTTCAGGAATTGAAGAAATTGCCGTGAGAACAGGAAAGGAAATGCACGACACTGTTTTGAAAGAGCTTGAAAAAGAAAAGCCGGATTTTTTCCTGATTCCGGCTGCATTAAGCGATTTTAATGTCAAAAAAAGCGAAAACAAGATATCAAGCGAAAAGCCGGTTAGCCTGGAACTGATGCCTGCAAAAAAGCTGGTTGAAGAGGCAAGAAAACATAGCCCGGGACTTTTCATCATAGGGTTCAAAGCCGAAACAAATGTTAGCGGGGCAGAGCTTGTTGAAAGGGCAACAAAAAAGATGACCAAAGCAAAAATGCAGCTGATTGTGGCAAACGATGTCGGAAAAAAAGGCATTGGCGAAGACAGCAACACTGTAACAATAATCTCCAAACAGGGCCAAAAAACGGTTTCCGGCAAAAAGGAAATAATTGCAAAAGAAATCTGGAAAGAAGCCCTGAAGGAAGCCGGCTTAACGGCAAAAACAGGCAAGGGATTGAACCAATAACTATTTAATGTTTGAATGGAATTGGTATGACGAAAAGGCATTGTTTTTGGTTATTGATGGCATTGATTATTGCCATGGCAATAATTCTCATTTCAATTATTCTGATTGCCGGAAATGCATCGCAGGAACCATATCCCGATTATTCCAAGTCTGAACATTGGCTGTCATTGCCTTCTTCGCCTGAAAAGAAAGTGGATGTGTTTTACCTTTACCCGACCTCATTTCAAAAGAGTAATGAAAACGACCCAAACATTTGCGAAATTGACAACCCGTCCATGCTAAAAAATTCAAAAGCGGCATTCGCAACACAGGCCACTGCTTTTGAACCAGTGGCGAATATTTATGCCCCGTATTACAGGCAGGTGGATGCTGCTTATTGCTTAAGTTTGCCTTTGGAAGAACGGGATAAACTTGTTGGCGGCATACCAACATCTGATGCGCTTGCCGCATTCGATTATTACATTAAAAACTATAATAATGGGCGCCCGTTTATTCTGGCTGGCCATTCCCAAGGCTCAAATGTAATGCTTTACCTATTAGCAGGCTACCTGAAAGAGAATCCGGAAGTCTATGACAGAATGATTGCTGCATATGTTATCGGATATTCAGTAACAGAAGATTACCTTGCCAAAAATTCCCACTTAAAATTTGCCGAAGGCCAAAATGACATTGGCGTTATTGTTTCATATAATACCGAAGCGCCTGTAGTCGAAGGAAACAACCCAGTCCTGTTGCCAGGCGCCATGGCCATAAACCCGATTACCTGGACCAGAACAGAAAAACTGGCAACAGCTGAGGAAAGTTCAGGGTCAATATTATTTGATGAAGAAGGCAAAATTGCGGCTGTAAAGAATTATGCCGACGCCCGCGTTGACAATAACAAGGGCGTGGTAATTTGCAGCACGGCAGATGTTGAAAAGCTAGCCCCGGGAAATCCGGTATTTGGCAAGGGAGTTTTCCATCTCTACGATTATCAGTTTTATTATTTCAACATTGGTGAAAACGCAGCAAATAGAGTTGACAGTTTCTTAAGAAAGCAATAATTTATCCATGCCGGCGAATCAGCAGCACGCCCTCTGCGTTTTGTGAAGATTTAAATAGTCAGGTGGAATAAAAATATCATGAGCTTTAAAAAGATGAAAGAATCAAATTTGTTTTTTGGTTTAACAATGTCGCTGATTGTCCTGCTTATTGTTTCGCTGACATTAAATCTGATGCCTTGCAATGGGCCGGAACAAAACAATTGCCCTGCTTTGGAAATAAAGGCTGCGCCGCTATATCCAGCCTTGGAAATAAAAAATACGCCGCTAATATCCAATTTGGATAATAATCAAACCCTGGTTTATGAGCTCTTTATTAAAACTTATTCGCCTGTTGAATTTGCTAAAATTGAAATTGTTGATTCTGGAAGCAATGTTGTTCTTAAAACACTTTCAGGGGATTATCTCAACGCCAGCCTTAGGAACGTGCCACGGGATAATTCCGCATTTGCCGCACTTTTATGGTTAAATTTGCCAAAACAACAAATTCCGTCATCAATTTATCACAGGGTTTACTTCAGGCAAAACAATGAAGAAGAACCCATTAGCGGAGCAGCAATTAACATTTCAACTGAAGAATTGGCCATTAGCGGGCCTCCGCTAAAGGGGGACAAATGGCTGGCAGCATCTGCACCACCGGGTTTAACCGTACATAGAAAGGCTTTGATAATGCTTCAAGGGCTAGATTTTTTCCCCGAAAGATATGCCATAGATTGGATGCGATATGGCCCAGATAATTTGTTATATAAAAATGAGGGGGCGGTTAATGAAGATTATTATTGCTATGGCAGTGACCTACTTGCAGTGTCCGATGGCAGGATTGTTGATGCAAAAGACGGAATTCCCGACAACAAGCCGCTTGAATATCCAAAAAATCTGCCGCTTGTGAATTATGGGGGAAACTATGTTGTCTTGGAAATTGACCAAAACCATTATGCATTCTATGCCCATTTAATTCCAGGATCAATAAAAGTTAAAATAGGCGACGAGGTAAAAAAAGGGCAAGTTATAGGCAAATTGGGAAATTCCGGAAATTCGGATGCGCCTCACCTGCATTTTCATGTTTGCAGTTCCCAAAATTTCCTCTTTTCAGAAGGGCTTCCTTACTTATTTGATTCTTATAGCTTAGAGGGCGCTTCCAGAAATTGGGAAAAAGATTGGGTTGCAGGCAATTTATCCTGGAACAAATTTTCATCACCCCAAAAAAAGGTCAGTACAATGCCAATTGATGGCGACATCATAGGTTTCCCGGAATTCCAATAATAGATTTAACGGCCTCCGATTAAAGCACCAATAAGTATTTATTATTGCAAGCAATAGTAGGTATTGTTTCTCATGGACTGGGTGCAATTGAAGGAACAGTTCGACAAGAGCAATGTGCTTGAGTGGATGAGGCATCTTCCTGACCAGTGCATTGAAGCTGTTTATTACGCAAAAAAGTTCAAGCCAAAGAAAAGGCAAATTGAGAACATTGTTGCCTGCGGAATGGGCGGCAGCGGAGTGGGCGCTGCAATCCTGAGGAACCTGCTCAAAAAGGAATTGAAAGTCCCTTTTGAGGTGTTCAATAGTTACGAGTTGCCGGCTTACGTTGGCAAAAAAACATTATTGCTCTGCGTTTCTTTTTCCGGAGATACCGAGGAAGCGCTGGCTTGCTTTTCCGAAGCAAAAAAGAAGGGCGCTTATATTGTTTCAATTACAACCGGCGGGAAATTAAGCAAAATCGCAAAGCAAAGCCTGCTTGCAATGCCGAAAGGAAGCCCCTGCCCAAGAATGGGCATTGCTTATGTTTGCCTTCCATTGCTGATAGTGCTTGAAAAGCTCGGCATGGTTGAAAAAAAGAACAGCGAATTGGGAGAAGCTGTTTTCCTGCTGAAAAAAGAGCAACTTCATTTGGAGGAAAAAGCAAAAGAGCTCGCAATGAAAATGAAAAACAGGCTGCCAATAATTTATGCACCGGAAGAATTGCAGGCGATTGCCTACAGGTTCAGGACTGAAATAAACGAGAACGCAAAGCAATTGGCTCTGAACCATTTCCTGCCTGAGCAAAACCACAACGAAATAAGCGTTGCATTCGGAACAACCAGGAAAAAAAGCGAAATATTCCTGCTGAGATGGCAAGGCGAGCACAAAAGGGTGGCAAAGCGCATTGGGATACTGAAAAAAATAATGGGCAAGCATTTTGACATAACAGAAGTGAACCTGAAGGGCAAATCACTCATGGCAACAACATTCTACGCCATATACCTTGCAGCCCTCACTTCATACTACCTGGCGCTGCTCAACAAGGTTGCCCCAAAAGAAATCCCGGAAATAAGCAGGCTCAAAAAAGAACTGAAAAAGTAAACAAAAGCAGAATCAAATCATCTTGCGCCCGCTCTTGCGCAGACTCCGGATGCACTTCTTGTGCCAGTATTGCCCCATCCACTTTTTTTCCGTTCCAGTGCCGCCGCAAAAAGAGCACTGTTCCGCATACTTGCCTTCGGGCAATTCCTCTTGCTTTTTTTCCTTCTGCTTTTCAGCCATTCTTTTTTTCGCCCAATCCAGCTTGCCAAAAAAGCCCATACAATGCAATAAAAGCCCGAAGCATTATAAAAAGCTTACTTCTTTTTGAAAACAAACAAAAGGTTGAGCAGAACGGCAAGCGCAAGGGCAATCAGGGCAAATGCCCACATTTATGCAAGCAATTGTTCAAGGGAAATGCCGAGCATTGCGGAAGCGGTTGTAAAAGAAATTGCGCCTCAATGAAACAGCTGGCGTTTTAGGTTTGCACCAGAAAGAATATAATTTTGCTTAATGCAATGTGTAATATTATGGCGTTTTTGTTTACCCATGAATGGATTGCAAAACTTGCGCTTCAAAAAATTAAAAAGAAAAAACTCGTTTCAAATTATTCCAATATTGATGACTATTTCTTTGGTGCGATTGCACCAGATATCAGATATGTAAACAATTCTTTGCAAAATGTGACTCATCAGCCTATTGCAGAAAATAAAAAGTCTTCATTTGCAGCTGGTTTTGAAACCCATCTTATTGTTGATGACATTTGGTCAAATAAGACCGGCTGGTTGGATAAAAGCCTCTACGAATTTTATGGGATTAATGTCAATGACCCAAAGCAAAAATTTGCACTATACTTCCTCGTTGACGACTACTTCCAGAGCGAAGCCAGCTGGTTGTTCCCTTTAGAATGCGCTGGCTATATTTTGAGGGCAAATGAGTACGGGGATTTGCTGAAATTGGGTTTCAGCAATAATGAAGTACTTCTTTACAAATCATTGGCGGCTGTTTATCTTAGGGAACCCGGCATTGATACTTTTAACGCGTTAAATTTCATTCCAAGCAAATTGGATGAAATGTTGATAAGAAGAGTGTTAGAAGAGAAAAAGGTTTTAACTTCCATTCTAAAAGAATTCAAAAAGGTTTCAATCGAAAAATGCGCCGCATACCTTGAGGCGTATTTATGAGAACAAGAACGAAAATTGCCATAACAATAGCTATGACAGCAGGTTTAGCTTATTTTTACCTGCTTTTTAGGCTATTGGCTTTTTCCTTTAACCTTGCAATTGCCGAATGAAAATTGCCCTACAAAGGATAGCCCCGATGAGATTCGAACTCACGTCCCAGGCTTCAAAGGCCTGTATCCTTGGCCACTAGACGACGGGGCTGTGCTCTGTAAAGGAAGATTATGAAGGAAATAGCTTTAAATTAGTTCCCAAGTTTAGGTTATTTAGAAAGGGAGTGTGGCGCAGTGGTAGCGCATCCGGCTGATAAATTCCATTCAGAAACCGGGAGGTCGTGAGTCCGAGTCTCACCATTCCCACTAGAATTTTTGTAAAAATTTAAAGGTTTCCGCTTTTACTTTATTGATGAGATGAGAGTTTTTTATACTCCAAAAGCGCAATCTTATTATGGCATCCCTTGAAGCAAAAATCCTGATTCTTGCGGTTTTCCTGGCAATGCACTGCATTGCATCCTGGAAAAAATGGTATTATAAAAAGCCGGAAATTGACATGATTACGCATTTCTTGGGAGGCCTTGCTGTCGGGGCTTTCATAAAAGACTGGGCAATAGCAATTGCATTAATCATTGGCTGGGAGTTCCTTGAAATGCTCATGGTGAGCAGGCACTGGAAAGCATTCAAGGAAACGCCCTTGAACAAGGTTAGGGACGTGCTGTGCGGCTTTCTTGGCTACTTCATAGCAGTAAACATGATTTGAAAAAAAGCTTCATTTTTCCGGAACCTGCTTTCAGCGCATTTTCAGCAAGGTGCAAAAATAGGCTCATTTCACCTGAACCTGCATTTCGTCCCAGATTTCAACAAAGCTGTCAACCATTTCGTCAAGAAAGCTTTTTTTGTAGGTGCTCAGCAAGGCTGAAATGTTGTCCGCATCCTTGATGTAAAAGAATGTTTTTCTGCCAACCCTGCGCTTTTCCACAAGGTTGCCCTGCACAAGTTTCACCATGTGCCAGCTTACTGTGCTTGGGCTCAGGCCGATTGCCGCCGCAATCCTTTCATTGTTTGCCCTTTTCTTTGTCAAAAGATAGAGAACAATCTTCCTAAGGCTCGGCTGCCTTAGCAGGGCCATTGTTTCCTGGTTTTCGCCGAGCTGCTCGCCCCTTGTGCTGTAATAGCGGACAAATTTGCCGTTTTTTTCAGCCTTTATAATGTGCCTTTTAAGCAAAAAGTCCAAGTGGTATTGAAGGCTGCCTGTGGCAATCTTTGTGCGCCTTTGGAGCTCCCTAAAATGCAGGCCTGGGCTCTTGCTTATGGCTCGGAAAATCTTGTTCCTTGCCCCCAAGGCAAGTGCCTCGTTTAACTGTTCGTCCTGCATTGCACCAAAAACCCCTGAAAGCAATTATTTCTTGAAAATTGCTATGAAAAGGCAAACGAGAATGCCGAGCTGGAACAGGTTTTCAGCCGCCCTGTGGAAAAAATCCCCGGGGCTCAAAAACAGGTCGAAAACATTCAATGTCCACTCTGCCGAAAACAGGAAGAATGCTATTGTAACGAACAAAAACTTTTTGCTCTTCGTGCGCCTGTAGGCAAGAACAGAAACGACGAACAATGCAACTGAAAACACAAGCACAAGGATTCTTGTCGCAAAGTCAAAGCCGATTGCATAGTTTGTAACAGGCCTGAAAAAATCCCAAACAGCCATATTTAGAAACCTCCATTGAATTACATATTGTTAAACCAAAAAAGATTTAAACCGAGAATTAAACGCATTTCAACAAGGCCGGTAAAAAAATGAAGGAAAGGCAACCAAGATTGAGGTGAAACACTGAACCAAAAAATATGCCGGTTGCCTTCCTTTGGGGGTGACACAATTATAGGAGGTAATTGTTTCACATACCAATTGCTGCGCCCGCTTTATAAAGGCATTTTGGTACAAAAAAACAATGGTGCAAAAATCGAAGCAGAGCCATTAAAGGCATTATAATGGCACTAACAAGCAATTTGAAGAAAGGCATTATTTTATGGAAACAATCAATTCAGGCACCCTTGATTTTTTTCAGGATTGAGTTCTGCACTTCCTTTGGGTTTGCCTTCGCCCTTGTAAGGCGCATGACCTGCCCCACAATAAAGTTGAGGCTTTTCTGGTTGCCCTTCTTCAAATCGGCAACAGCCCGCCTGTTTTCCGCCAAAACCTTTTCAACCGCTTTTTCAATTTCATCCTGGCTCAGGTCCATTGCAAGCCCCTGCCTTTCAATGAAATAAGTGGGCTTTGTGCCATTTGTAAGGTAGGCAATCAGCGCTTCTTTTGCGACCTTTTCGGTTATCTTGTTGCCTGAGCGCAGCATCAAAAGCGAGGAAATTTCCCCTGCATCAAGCTCCAGGGCATCCAAATCAAGCTCGCTCTTGTTCACAACAGCCATGAGTTCCCTGGCAAGGAAGTTTGCGGCCAACTTTGGGTCAACATCCCTTGCAACCAGCTCAAACAAATTGCCCAAGGCAAAATTGCCTGCAAGGACCTTTGCCGAATACTCGTCCAGCGAAAAGCCCTGCACAAACCTTTTTGCCTTTGCATTGTGCAGTTCAGGCAGGGCTTTTTTCAGCCCCTCAATTTCCTGCCCTGAAAGCCTGAAGGCAGTGAGGTCAGGTTCCGTGATATAACCATAATCCTCTTCTGTTTCCTTGCTTCTCGTGCTCCTTGTCGTGCCTTTTGCCTCGTCAAAGGCCCTTGTTTCCATTGCAATTTCCTTGTCGTTCAAAAGCACGGCCTTCTGCCTCGCAGCCTCAAAAGCAAGCGCTTTCTCAACAGCCTTCTTGCCGGAAACATTCTTGACCTCAACCCGGTTGTTGCCGTAAACGCTCACATTGCAGTCTGCCTTTAGCGTGCCTGTTGTCGGCGAATAAACCTTGAGGTATGAAAGGATTGTGGTTAGCTGGTCAAGGAAATCCCTGGCCTCTTCAGGGCTGTCCATGTCCGGCTCTGTGACAATTTCAACCAATGGAATGCCGCTTCTGTTGTAGTCAACAAGGCAATAATTGCTTGTGCCCATTCCAGCTTCATGAACAAGCGCAGCCGGGTCTTCTTCCAGATGAACGCGCCTTATGCCGACTTTTTTGCCGTTGCTCAAAACAATGAAGCCTTTCATGCCAACAGGGATTTCGTACTGGGTTATCTGGAAGTTCTTTGACATGTCAGGGTAAAAATAGGTTTTTCTGCTGAAGAAAAACTCCTGGTTGATTTCACAGTTGAATGCAAGCGCAACCTTCAGCGCATAATCAAGGGCTTTTGCGTTGAGCACCGGCTTTGAACCAGGATGCCCAAGGCAAACCGGGCAGCATGCGGTGTTAGGCTCCTCGGACAGGGTAGGGCAGCCGCAGAAAAGCTTGCTGTCAGTCGCAAGCTGGACATGACATTCAAGGCCAATCATCACGCCTTTTTCCTCGGCCATTCAGATTTGCACCTCCAACAAGTCTTTTGCAAGCATTATTTCGCCGCCGAATGCCTTCGCGGCCTGCTTTTTCAAATCCTCTTTTTCAGCTTCCGGGAAGAAATGCGTCAAAAGCAACTTCTTTGCATTTGCTTTTTTTGCGATTTCACCGCATTCTTGGGCATTCAGGTGGCCTTCGTGCTTAATTCCCACTGGATAGCTGCACTGCAAAACCAGCAGGTCTGCATCCTTGCCCAAATCGATGACTGCATCACAATATTCGGTGTCGCCACTGTAAGCAATTGCCTTGCCCTCAGCCTCAACCCTAAAGCCAATGCTATTTTCCGCGTGCTTTACCGGCTTTGCCTTAATGGAAAAGCCAAAAACCCTTTTTGCATCGTATTCCATTTCTTCAACGGAAATCGGGAACTTGGATTCCAAAAAGCTCGGAAATAATTCAAGATTTTTATTCACAAATTCTTTTGTGCCTTTGGGCCCAAAAATGTCCAATTGCTTTGCCTCACCTTGATTTTGCGTGCAAAACATTCTCCTGTGCTGCAAAAAGCCAGTCAGGTCGGCCACATGGTCGGCATGGCAGTAATGCGAAAAAAACAGGGCATTCACCTTGCTTGGCTGAACTATTTTCTTTAAATTCAAGAAAGACCCGGTGCCCAAATCAAGAACAATAAACTGGCCATGTGATTCAACGAGGTAACCGGCGCAAGCCCTATTCCCGCCGGACAAAGGAATGCCGCTTCCCAAAACAACAAGCTTCATATGAAAGCCCTCCAAATGCCCAACATTCCAAAAAAACAGGGTTTCATTTGTTCAGCTCCCTTATTATTTGCGCGTGAATCCTGCCGTTGCTTGCCACAATGGTTTGGCGGTCGGAGGAAAAAAGCGAAAAAGGCGCACCTTTTTCATCGGTTACCCTCCCGCCTGCTTCCTGCAGTATCAGGACGCCAGCCATGATATCCCATGGATAGGTGCCATGCTCAATGTATGCATCAAGCCTTCCGGATGCAATGAAAGCAAGCCTTGGTGCGGCCGCACCAAGAATCCTTAATGTACCAAGCCGTTTCATCAGCTTTTTAAGCACCAGCAGTCCTTTGGCACGCATGCCCTCACGGATTGACAGTGGAATGTCAAAAAACGCTTCCCGCATTGCCTTAACTTTTGAAACATGAATCCTTTTCCCGTCCAAAAACGCACCCTTTCCTTTCTCCGCAAAAAACAGGTCGCCTGTGGCGGGGTCAAAAACAACGCCAAGCACAGGCTTCTTGTTTTTCACAAGCGCAATCGAAACCGCAAAAAGCTTTAAGCCGCGGGAAAAGTTTTTCGTTCCATCTAACGGGTCAACAACCCACATTTCGGCATTTGAAATCTTTGGGTGCTTTTTGTCCTCTTCAGCCAAGAACCAGGCCTTGGGAAAAGCCTTCCTTATTACTGCCTTTATTATTCTCTGCGCCTCAAAGTCAGCCTCTGTGACAATGCCAAGCCTTGCAGTCTTGACCTTAATATGGTGAAGTTGCCCATAATGCCTCATAATGACCTTGCCTGCTTCCTTCGCAGCCTTTATTGCAACCCTGAGCTCTTCACTTTGCTTCATCTGCATGCCCCCTCAAAAGCCAGCGCGGCTTCAATCATTTTCTTTTCCTGCAAATGGTCCGCAGTAATCATCAATCCAACAGGCATGTTCCTGTGCTCCCCGACAGGAACTGAGGCATGGGGCAGCCCTGCAAGGTTTGCTGGCACTGTACACAGGTCCATTGCATACTGCTCCAATGGAGAAAGCTTTTCAATTTCGTCAAACTTCGGCGCAACAATCGGCATGGTGGGATTTACAAGGACATCAACGCCTGAAAATGCCTGCTTGAATTCCTTAATCAAAAGCGTTCTTACCTTCATTGCCTTCAGGTAATAAGCATCCCTGAAGCCGGCCATCCTTGCAAAAGTGCCGAGCAAAATACGCCTTTTTGCCTCTTCGCCAAATCCTTTGCTTCGCACATTTGAAAAATACTCATTGAAGTTGCCTTCAAGCTTTTCGTGCAGGCCATAGCGCATTCCGCAAAACCTCGCAAGGTTGGTGCTTGCCTCGGTTGTGGAAGCAAGATAATAAGCGGCAATACCATACTTTGCATTCAAAGGCAGGGAAATCTCTTCAACCTTTGCCCCCTTGCCCTCAAGCCTTTTCACGGCATTCATGCATTCTTTTTGCACTGCCTCATCACAGCCCTTGAAAAAATCCCTGACAACGCCGATTTTCAAATCGTTTGAAGCCAAAGGCTTGCTTAGTTCCTCCCAGCTTCCCTGCAATGACGTGCTGTCCCTGGCATCATATCCTGAAATCACTTCAAGCAAAAGCGCGGCATCCTCAACAGTTTTTCCAATGCTTCCAATCTTGTCCAAAGAATTCGCATAATCAATAAGGCCATACCTTGAAACCAAGCCATGGGTGGGAGTCAGGCCGGCAACTCCGCAAAAGGAAGCCGGGCATGCAATGCTGCCGCCTGTGCTTTCGGAAATGCTTGCGTGCGCAAGGGTTGTGAATGCCGTAAAGCCTGCGGAGCCTCCAGAGCTGCCGCCGCAGCTTCTTTTCACGTCAAGGGGATTGCAGGGCTTTTCAAAGCCAATGCCGACGTTGTTTGAAAATGTTCCAAACCCAAATTCGTCCTGCGCAGTTTTTCCCATTATTATTGCGCCTTCCGCCCTCGCCTTTTCAACAACAGTCGCGTCAAACAAGGGCACATATCCTGAAAGGATTTTGCTCCCTGCCCTTGACTCAACGCCCTTGACGCAAATGCAGTCCTTCACGCTTATCGGAACGCCCAAAAGCCTGCCCTTATGGCGGCCTGTTTTGATTTCCGCCTCAATTTCCCTGGCCTGCTCCAATGCAATCTGCCTTGAAACCACGTTGAAGCAATGCAGGCGCGGATTGCTTTTTTCGGCCTCTTCAAGGATTTTTTCCGCATGCTCAACAACGGAAACATTGCCCCTTTTGACCTCTTTTACAAACTCGTTCAAGCCCAAAGCCTTTTTCATTCGCAATCACGTTACCTTCGGCCCCATGAAATAGCCGTCCTTTTTGTGCCTTGAATTCTTCAGCGCTTCTTCCTGCGAAAGGCATTTTTCAACAGCATCCTTGCGTGCCACGTTCTCCAAGGGAAGGGGCTGAAAGCTCGGCTTTTCATTGGAAACGTCAAGCGCGTCAAGTAGTGAAAAAGCGAGCAAAATTTCCTGCAATTGCGGCAAAAACTTCGCGATTTCCGCCTCGGTCAAATTAAGCCTGGCATTTGCGGCAACCCTTAAAAGAAGCTTTTTGTCAACAGCCCCAGCCATGAAGAAAACCGGAAATATTAAAGAATAAAAGGAATTTAAAGGAAATTATTGGGCTTTTCCCTTAATCCAGCCTTTTTATTCATACCTTAGCGCTTCAACAGGCCTTAGTTTTGAGGCTGCCCTTGCGGGAAGCAGCCCTGAAACAATGCCGACAACTGTTGAAAGCACAATGGCAACTATTACCAATTGGGGCGTTACAAGCGTGGAAGAGCCGCTCATCATCGGCATTGACACAATGCCAACAGCGCCAATGGCATAAGAACCAAGCGTGCCGATTATTGCCCCAATGACACCGCCGAAAAGGCCGAACAGGCCTGATTCTATAATGAAAACCCTCTGTATTTCGCCGTTTGTGGCACCCAATGCCTTCAGTATGCCGATAAGCTTTGTTTTTTCAAGCACTGAGGTAAACATGCTGTTTGCAACTCCGACAGCGCCGACAAGCAGCGAAACAGCAGCAATTGCCCCGAGAAAAAGCGTAAGTGTTTCTGTTGCAGAACTGATCTGTTCCTGCATTGCCTGTGCAGAGGTAACGCTAAAATCCTGGTTTTTTTCCGCAACCTTCCTTGAAAGAAGCAACGAAGCTGTAAGTTCTTCCGTTACCTGGTCAACAAGCTCAGAGTTTGACACTTTTGCCTGGATTGATGAAAAAGTGCCGCTCTCCACAGCGGTAACATCCCACGCGCTCTCATAGGACATATAAACAGCGGAATCACTGTTGCCTCCGCCAAAACCGCCGCTTCCTGTTGCGGCCAGAATGCCAACAACGGTGAAAGGCTTGTCACCAATCACAACACGCCGCCCAATGGTAAGGTCCTGCTTGAATATTCCGTTGGCAACCCTGTTGCCAATCACAATAGAGCTTGAGTCGCTTGCGGAAAGAAAACGGCCTGAAGCAAGGTCAAGGTTTGCGGTTTCCTTCCAGGTAACAGTGTTCACGCCTGAAACCGTAACTGAGGACTCTTCAGCCTGAAAAACCATGTCCGCCCTGCCGGAAACATACTCGGTAACATACTTCACGCTTGGGTTGCTCGCGATTACAATTGCATCCCTTTTTGTAAGGGTCGGCGTTTCTTCGGAAGAAGATTCTTCTACAAAAAACCCTCCGCCAGGGCCGCCGCCCCTGAAAGCGCCTCCAAAAGAGCCAGCCCTGCTGTAGCCAGGGCTAACCGTTATCATGTCAGCGCCAAGGCTTGAAAGCTGTTCAGTAACGCTTGCCTGCGCTCCCTCACCAATGGAGATTATGGAAACAACCGCGGCAACGCCGATTACTATGCCCAAAAGAGTGAGCCAGGAACGGAGCTTCCTGTGAAGAATGCTATTCAGGGACAGCTCAAAGCAATTACGGAGATTCAAGGAATCACTTCTTTGCCTTGCCAATTGAGTGGCTTATCCGCCAAATAATGCCTTTGACCTTGTCAGGCCTGAAAAACCAGGCAAGCAAAGCCAAAGACAAGACAGTGGCAGCCACAACCGCAATCAGGCCGGAGCCAAGCAGGAAAATTGCCACAAGGAACATTGCGGTAATTGCGCCAATAGCCATTGCAAGCCTTTTCCAGTTCTTGTTCCCGGCTTTGAACCTGTTGAAGGCAATTGCGCCGCCGGCAAGCACTGCAAGCAATGCCCAGGCAACGATTCCCAAAGAACTGTCCTGGGACCTGGTCCTCATGCCTGAGGTTCCTGTGGTTTCACTTGAAGAGCTTGAACTTAACTGCACGGTTTTCTGCACACTTTGCCTTTCACCGGTTGTGTCCGTGTAGTCTATCTGTATGACCAGTTGCCTTGAACTGTTTAAACTGCTGTTCGTGTCACCAAAGTTTCTTCCGGCAGAAGAAGGGTCTGTCCCGGAAGAAGGCGGACCCTGCGAAGAGGGCTGACCTTGTGAAATGGCAGTTGTCTGCAGTTCAAAGTTTGCGAGGGTAAAGTCCCCCTTGTTTAGATTGCCCAAAATGGACGTGTTGCTGCCGCTTACCCTTATGCCAGCCTGATTGGGAATCTTTACCACAACGGCATCAGCATTGTTGGAACCGATGTTTGCAAGGCTTATTGAAACCTGGCCAGTGCTAAGCATTTCGGCGCTTACCTCAAAGTCGGTTTTGCCGCCTAGTATAAGGCCAACCTGTGAACTCTGGGTCCTTGTGCCGTCGGAATCCATAAAAGTCAGGGTTATGTCCAACGGGTATATGCCTGTCGCTATGTTCGGATCAGCGGCCACAAGGTAATCAACGCTTTCGGCCTCGCCTGGCTTCAGAACTGAAATATACCGCCTATTGTCAGAACCAAGCGGCAGGATAAGGTTGTTTGCCTCGGCCCATGAAAAAGCAATGTTTGAAACCGCTGTTCCACCAACGTTCTTTACCGTGAAGACCATCTGAGTCTGGTTGCCGGGATTAATGACAGTGGGCGCGACTGTCACATCAAGGGTTTTGTCTGTTTTTGAAACAGGAATGGATATTTCCTGGATTGTGGTTATCTCCATTCCAGTATCGCCCCTAAGATAGGACATTTTTACCGTTGCGGGGTAGTACCCTGGAGACGTACCCTCTTTTACCCTGAATTTGAAGATAAGCGTTTTTGTGGAGGCCTTGCTGATAACTGCAATTCCATCCTGGGCGTCAATTGCCTCAAAGTCGTCGCCGATGTCAAGGGTTGCATTCAGGTCTGTGATTGAAAGGAAGCTTCCGTTGTTCTTGACATCCACCGCGAGACTTATAAGGCTCCCGGCATAAATTGTCGAAGGCAGGAAGCTTGTGTCAGTTACCTCGAGCAAGTAGGCTATGTCCACGCCGCCCTCGGCGCTTGCCGACTGCAGGGCAGGCAAGACAATCAAAAAAGCCAAAACTATTGCAGCAAGGTATGTTTTCTTCATTTCATTCCTCCAGTGGGTTGTATTCCCATTTGTGTAAGCGCATCCATAACCTGTTGGGGCGAAGCATCTGCAGGCAAGCCAAGTGCAGCCAGCACATCCGCATTTGAAGCAGTGGCAGGCAAGCCAAGGCTTTCCTTAATGCCTCCAAAATCCGGGAAACCAGCATTATCACTCGGACCACCAAAAGGGCCGCCGGACCTGTCACCCGCATTAAAATCACCAGGACCACCGGACCGCTGGTCCGCATTAAAATCGCCAGGACCGCCAAACTGGCCTCTTGGCCCGCCAAAAAGCATCCTCTGGCCACCCAGGAAAAAAAACAATGCCACCGCCACCAATGCGATTGCGGCAATTGCAGGAACCGCCATTTTCCGGTTCATGAACCAAACCTCTGTTTCTTGTTCTTGCCGTCGTAAATTATTTTTCCGTCCTTAAGCTCTATAAGCCTCTCGGCATAAGTGGCAATGTCAGGCTCGTGCGTCACAAGAACAATGGTTTTGCCCTGCTTTTCATGCAGGTCCACAAGAAGGGCCATTATCTCAAGGCTTGTCTTTGTGTCAAGGTTGCCTGTCGGCTCATCAGCCAGAACCATTGAAGGATCGGCAGAAAGCGCCCTGGCAATGGCAACGCGCTGCCTTTCCCCGCCTGATAACTGCGTGGGCAAATGCTTTAGCCTTTGCTCAAGGCCAACCAGTTTGGCGAGCTCGCTGACAGTGCTGCTTATTTTTTCCTCTTCAAACTCGTGAATTTTCATCGGCAGGGCGATGTTTTCAAAAACATTGAGCGTAGGATAAAGATTAAAGGTCTGGAAAACAAAGCCGATTTTTTTGCCCCTTATTCTTGCAAGCTCTGATTCCTGCAAATCAGTGATGTTTGCGCCATCCAAAAAGACGCTGCCTTTTGTCGGCACGTCCAGTGCGCCAATCATGTTCAATGCTGTTGACTTGCCTGAGCCAGAGGCGCCGACAACAGTCACAAATTCACCTTTGTCAATCTTCATATTTACGCCCCTCAAAGCCGGAACCTCAACCGAATCCATTTTGTATATTTTCCAGACATCCCTCAATTCAAGGACAGCATTTGCCATTGCAACCAACCTAAACAATAGATTTTTCTGCGTTTATAAAAAAGATGGACTTGAAATCCACCAAAAACAAGGCGCCAAAAAAAGGGAATGTGAAAAGGGCCGCAAAAAAAAGCCCTTTCCATTTTTCCCTCGGCACGATTCAGGGGTTATCCACGCCCTCCTTGAACGTGCCTTTGAAGCCGTTGCGTGCATGCGCCTTTCCCATGAAAGGGCCGCCCGCAAAGTCCCTTGGGGGGAAAACCTGGCTTATGCCAAGCCCTTCGGCAAGCGACCTTGCTGTTTCAAAGTCGCCGCTTTTCTTTGCATTGTGCAAAGCGACATAGTCCGCGAAATTTTCCGCGGTTATGATGTCAGTTATCTTCGGCTGGCTTTCAATTGCCTTAACCCAGGCGGCATAATCGCCGCTTTCCAGCGCAGCCTCAACTGCGGATTCTGCTTCCGCCCTTTCGGCCATCTGGTTGAACATTTCCTCGGACACTTTGGGGGCCATTGCCTCGACAAAAGCAGCATAATCCTTGTCCGCCAGAGCCTGCCTCGCAACATCATTGCCCTGGAAATTCTGGAAGCTGCCAAGGGCATAAGCCCCGGAAGCGGCAACAAGGCAAACCGCAAGAACAAAAATGCCTGCAATATACTTTTTTTCCATTCACAAACCTCCTTTTCCACGGCGTGAAACATGCCACAAGCAATGCGGCTTTTGGCATTTAAAAGCAAGAAGGAGGCAAAATGTTCACTTTTAGTCCACATATTTTTTATAGCCAAACAGGCAATAAATAGGTAAATGGGGCAGTTTATTCCGGGCCCGATGCCGGGCCCGCCGGAGTTCATTCAAGGATTAAGGGGGCCGCCGCTTGAATTCCTTGCAATAGAACTCGTGTACTTTCTTGTGGTTGCCGGGCTTTGCCTGCTGATTTACTTCAAGACAAAAGAGATATACAGGATTTCACAGCACAGGGGGATATTCTACTTCAGGAACATTTTCCTGTTCTTTGCACTTGCATACCTTTTCAGGCTGATGGGCGTAGGGCTCATCATGCTGGACGACCCGGTTGCCCTTGAGATTCCGCGAATGCTGTACCAGGCAAGCCTTTTCCTTGCGGGTTACTTCGGCACAATGGCAATACTCTGCCTTGCAATGGCAATGCTGATAAGGAACGTGAAAAAAGAAAGCAAAAACGCGTACTATGCACTGCACGGAATCGCACTTGTGCTGTCACTGCTGATTGCAACCGAAAGGTCATCCTCAGCACTGCTCGCAATGCAAACCGCCATACTTGCCTGCGCACTGCTAATTTTTTTCATAAAAACGCGGGGAAAAAAAGCCAGTGGTTTCTCGCAGAACAAAATCACTTACCTTCTGTTGGCAATCTTCTGGATAATCAACCTGCTCGCATTCAGCAGGATTCCCATGGAACTGAAGATTCCGCTGTATATCATATCAGCTGGCATTTTCCTCTCGATTTTCCTAAGGGTCAGGAAGAGGTTATCCACAAATGGCAAAAAAAAGAAACCGGCTTGAGATAATCTACGAAATGCTGAAAATTGTGAGGGAAAGCCACAATTCCATCAGGCCGACGCCTCTCTTGAGGTACACAAACATTTCCTCGCAAAGCTTCTCAGAATACTACCGCGAGCTCAAGGAAAAAGGATTCATCAGGGAAGAATTCGACACAAAAGGTAGAAAATTCGTTTCCCTGACGGACAAGGGATTCCAATTCCTTGACAAATACAACCTGATCAGGGGATTCATAAAAGAATTTGAACTGTAAAAACCGGGGCAGAATCATTTCTTCTTTTCAGGCAAAATCTTTTCAACGCCAAGCGCTACTTCTTTCCGGCTTGCACCTTCCCTGGCAAAACCTTTTGCCGTCAGGCAGATTTCCCAGGGCTTTTTCTGAACCTATAAGGTTCAGAAACCGTAAGAGATGCTTTAGCATCTCTAAGGTTTTGCGACGGCAAAAAAGGCTTAAAATCGCGGAGCGATTTTGTTTTTCCCAAGGCTTTTTCTGAACCTATAAGGTTCAGAAACCGTAAGAGATGCTTTAGCATCTCTAAGGTTTTGCGACGGCAAAAAAGGCTTAAAATCGCGGAGCGATTTTGTTTTTCCCAAGGCTTTTTTGCGACGGCAAAAAAGGCTTTTCAATGTCAAGCTTCAAATGAAGCTCCTTGAGCTGCTTTTCCGAAACCTCGCTCGGCGCGTCATCCATCAAAGAAACAGAAGCCTTGTTTTTCGGGAAAGCAATGACGTCCCTGATGCTTTCCGCGCCAGTCATCAAAGCGATAATCCTGTCCAGGCCAAGGGCGATGCCGCCATGCGGCGGCGCTCCGTACTTGAAGGCGGACAAAAGGAAGCCGAACTTGCGCTCAGCCTCTTCCTCGCCGATTCCAAGAGCCCTGAACATCTTTTCCTGCACGTCTCCCCTGTGAATCCTTATGCTTCCGCCGCCGATTTCACTTCCATTCAGCACGATGTCATAGGCCTTTGCCTTTGCCTTCTCCGGCGCGGAGTCAAGGAAATGCAAATCCTCGTCCTTCGGTGAGGTGAAAGGATGATGCATTGCCATAAGGCGCTGCTCTTCATCACTCCACTCCAAAAGCGGAAAATCCAGAACCCAGAGGAAATTGAATTTCTTTTTGTCAACCAGCCCAAGCTTTTCGCCCAAAGCAAGCCTCACGTTCCCAAGGGAAACGCAGGAAGTGCCCCATGAATCGGCAACAAGCAGAATCAAATCGTTTGCCCTGGCCTTTGCCTTGGCAAGCAAAGCCTTCACGTTCTTTTCAGGCAAAAACTTTGCAATCTGGCTCTCAATGCCCTTTTCATTTACCCAGACACTCATAAGCCCTTTTGCCTTGTAGGTCTTTGCAAGCTCGGTAAGCTTGTCAACGTCCTTCTTTGAAAGCTTTCCGCAGCCGCCCTCAACCTTCAACGCTTTTATTGCGCCGCCCTTTTCAATAACGGAATTGAATATCCCGAAATCAGTGCCCTTCATTTCCGCAGTAACATCAACAATCTGCATTTCAAAGCGCGTGTCAGGCTTGTCAGAACCGTACAAGTTCATTGCCTCATCATAAGGCATTCTTGGGAAAGGGGCATTCACGTCCACGCCAAGTGCATGCTTGAAAACAAAAGCCAGCCCTTTTTCAGTCAGGGACACAATGTCTTCAACTTCAACAAAAGACATTTCAACATCAACCTGCGTGAACTCAGGCTGCCTGTCGGCCCTCAGGTCCTCATCCCTAAAGCATTTCACAATCTGGAAATAGCGGTCAAAGCCGGAAACCATGAGAATCTGCTTGAACAGCTGCGGGCTCTGGGGCAAGGCAAAAAATTTGCCCTCATGAACCCTGCTTGGGACAAGATAATCCCTCGCCCCTTCAGGCGTGCTCTTTGCAAGAACAGGCGTTTCAATCTCCAAAAAACCCTGTGAGTCGAAAAAATCCCTGAACGCTTTCACAACCCTGTGCCTGAGGATGATATTTTTCTGCAGCTCAGGCCTTCTCAGGTCGAGGAACCTATACTTCAGCCTTTGGTCCTCGCCTGCAAGAAGATGCTGGTCAAGCTCTATCGGCAAAGGCGATTCCGCAGTGCTCAAAATATCCAAAGAAGAGGCGTGCACCTCAATCTTGCCAGTGCTTATCTCCTTGTTCTCGGTTCCCTCAGGCCTTTTCTCAACCTTTCCGGAAATTTGCACGACAAACTCCTTGCCAAGCTTCCCGGCTTCCTTGTGCACTTCCTTTCCTTCCTGCGGATTAAAAACAGCCTGGGTTATTCCATATCTGTCCCTCAAGTCAACAAAAGTAAGGTTTCCGTGGTCGCGCCTCTTGGAAACCCAGCCCTGCAGGGTAACATTCTTGCCAATGTTTTTCTCAGACAATTCACCGCAGGTATGGGTTCTTTTCACAAAACCACCAAAAGAATAATGGAAACGTGCAAAAAAACCGTTATAAAGCTAATTGTTGGCTTCGGCACAAAAACTGCAATGCTTTCCCAGAAAGCATTCCCCGCAATTTGGCTTTTTCCTGCAAAAGCGCTTTCCAAGCCCAACCAATAGGGCATGAAACTCATTAAACAGCGCAACATCCTTTGGCAATTGCAATTCAAAGAACTGTTTTGCTTCTACATAACTAATTCCTTCTTTTCCATAAAACCTTTCCACAAAGCGCATTGTATAAGCATCAATAACAAAAGAGGGCTTGCCTGCGGCATAAAGAATGATGTCATCCGCTGTTTCATTGCCAATGCCGTGCAATGAAAGCAATTCTTCGCGGAGCACAGGCAAGGGTTTTTCGAACAACAGGCTTAAACCATACCCATAATTCTTTTCCAGGTATTTTGCAAACAGCACAAGCCTTTTTGCCTTTTGGTTAAAATAGCCGCTTGGCTTGACAAGCCCTGCAATTCGCTCTTGTTTTGCATTCGCAATCTTTTCGCAGGAAAGCATTCTCGCCTTTGACAGGTTTTCCAATGCCTTCATCACGTTTTTCCAGTCAGTGTTCTGCGCCAGAATGGCGCCGGCACATATTTCAAAGCGCTGTTCTTCCGAAAAAGCCTTCCTTGGCCTGTAGCTTGGCACAAGTTCGTTTTTTTCGGTAACAGGCCACCAATATTGGGGGCCGAATTCCAACAAAAGCCTTTTGTAAACCGCAATTGGCTCCATTTGTTCAAATAATTGGACAAAAAGGTTTATAGGCAAGGCTTTTTTTCTGTTGAAAAAAAGCCTTGGGAAAAAAATTTTTGTTTGGGCAAAAAAACCGGGTAAACGCTTTTTTTGAAAAAGATTTATTAACTTGTGAAGCGTAATTAATGAGAGTAATTGCCTTTCAGAATTTAATATAAGTGATTGCCTTTGCTGTTAGATGGAATAATGCCTATTGACGGGACCGCCCTTATTGCCATGGGCAACAACCTGTTGTCGCTTACCGTGCTTATAGCCGCACTGCTTATCGCAACCGTTCTCTTTGCCAAAGTCATCAGTGTGCTTTTGAAAAGGGCGTTTAAGGACATTTCAAAGAGCGCCAAAATAAACCCGACACAATTCATAGTGCTACAAAGGCTCATTGTGCTTGGAATCTACATCCTGGGCTTTTCACTTGCGGCAAGCATGATTCCGGGAATGTCAGGCATCTGGGTTTCGCTGTTTGCCTCTGCGGGAGTAATCGCAATTGTTGTCGGCTTTGCCGCACAGCAGGTTTTCTCAAACGTCATTTCCGGCATTTTCATAGCGGTCTTCAAGCCGTTCAGGGTCGGCGACAGGATAACAGTGAAAAACGAGTACGGCATAGTGGAAGACATCACGCTAAGGCACACGGTAATCAGAACATGGAAAAACGAGCACGTGATAATCCCAAACACCAAGATAGGCGAGGAAAACATCACGAATTATTCCATAAAAGACCCGACAATCGTGGGAACGCTTGAAATCGGCATAGGCTACGACTCGGACATTGACAAGGCGAGAAAAATAATGATTGAAGAAGCGATAAAAAACGCGGGCACCCTGAAGAAATCAAAGGGCGCTGACACAGACTTCCTGAAAAGGGACGAAACGGCAATTGTAAGGCTCACAGAGCTTACCGATTCCGCGCAAAAAATGACGCTTTATTACTGGGCAGAAGACAAGCTGGCGGAAATGAAAATAAAATATGCCTTGATGGAAGCCATAAAGAAAAGGTTTGACAAGGAAGGAATCGAGGTTCCGTTCCCATACAGGACAATTGTATACAAAAGCGATTTGGAAAAACAGGGCAAGAAAAGTTGAATTCGCTTCAGGAGAACTCCATTATGGTTTTTTGCCCTTTTTCTCCAAGCGGCCTCGCCGCCACGCCAAGCCTTCTTTGGACATAATTTGCGAATTCTTTTTCAAAGCCGTGCATTGTGACAACAAGCCTTGGCTCGGCCTGCTTTATGTAATCCATCAGCTGCTGGAAATCAGCGTGGTCGCTTAAGGGAAACAGGGCATCAAAGCCGTTCCTGAACTGCCAGCCGGTTGCCATTCCGGAAAAAACCTTCTTGTGCAGCGAGAATTCAAGCACCTGCAGCAAATGGTGGTTCAGCAAAGAGGGCGGCATTATAAGGACAGGGCTTTCGCCGAGATTGTGCTCGAGCGCAATGTAATCGCCGAGCTTTACGCCGTGCTCTTCGTACACCTTGTTGTTACTGTATATGGATTCGTGCACCAGGGGAACAATGCCTGCATACTCGTTCACGACCTTTGTGAGCTCCTGCGCTTTTCCCAAGGCATAGCCAGCCAAAACCACAAAGCCCTTTTTGCTATTTTCCTTCACAAAGTCGCCGATTTGCCGGTAAACCTGCTCCCGTGCAGGAAAAGAATAGCACGGCTGGCCGAATGTTGTTTCAATGACAAGAATGTCGCATTTCAAGGGCAAAGCGCCCTTTTGGATAATGCTGTCCTGCATTTTGAAATCAGAAGTTACCGCAACGGTTTTTTCCGATTCAACAAGAACCTGCGCGCTTCCAAGAATGTGCCCGCTGTTATGCAATGAAATTGAGGAATCGCCAATTCCAATGCTTTTGCCGAATTTTATTCCTGCAAGGTTTCCCTTTGACTTGCCCATGCCCTCAATCAATGCGGCCGTTTCTTCGGTGCAAATGTAATTTGTCTCGCTGTTTGTTGAAACATGGTCCGAATGCCCGTGCGAAATGATGGCTTTTTCCGCCCTGCAGCCGGCCTTTGCGTCAATGGGAACATTTCCCACAAAAAGGCCCTTGCTCGAGTAAATCTGCATACCTTTACTATTAGGGCATAATGGAATAAAAGCTTTAAGAGGGGCAAGATAGATATGTATAAGGCAATCATCTTTGATATTGGGGGCGTAATAGTAATTGAGCCACACGATTCTGGCCCACGTGATTCATGGAAGGGAATACTGGCTGAAGTGGGCAGCATTTTTGGGCTTGATTCTTCGCTGCTTGTTTCGGGTTTTAAGGAAAACGAGGTCGCTTTGCAAAAGGGCGAAATGACACTGCTGGATTTCTATAAAAAGATAATAGGCAAACTCGGCAGAAAAGATTTGGATCCTCAGCAGCTTCTTGACAAACATCTGGAAGTCTACAGCAGAAAAGGGCCCTATGATAATGAGATGCTGAAGCTTATTGAAAGGTTAAAGGAAAAATTTGCCGTTGCCTGCCTCTCAAACATGGAGCCTGAAATAGGGGAATACCACAGAAGAAACGGCTTGATGAAAAGGTTTGCCAAATGCTTCATTTCTGCAGAAATCGGCCTGAGGAAGCCCGATAAGGATATCTTTCAAAAGGCCGTTAAGAGTTTGGGCTGCCTGCCCGGAGAAATTGTTTTCATAGATAATTGCAAAAAATATGTTGATGTCGCAAATAGCATGGGAATGCAAGGCATTCTTTACGAAAGGCTGGAAAAACTTAAAGCAGACCTTGGGTCATTGGGAATACTATCCTAACCGGCTGTTTTGAATTTGCACCAGCTTCCCAAAAAAATCCTGCCTCAAATTCCTTCGCCCTTCAACCAAATATTTAAAACCAAGTTTGCCGTTATTATAACGTTGTTTTATGGCTGAAGCCGAGAGAATCTTGCACGAAATAGGCGAGGGAATTGACGAACTGCAGGCAGGCATAAGCAGGCAGTCATGGAGAAATGTAAGCAGAAATGTTTTTGCAAACGCCTTGGACAAAAGCGTTTCTGAACTGCAAGGGCTCTACGGCCTTTTTGCCGGGCTTGTTGAAGGCATTGAAAAAGAGCCTGCCGAGGGCAAGCCTGACCTCAGGCCTTTTTTGAAGGAAATGGAAAAGCTTTTGGCGCTTCTTGAAAAAAACCTTGAGTTTGAAAGGCAAAGGAAAAGCAGGGCGCGAACTGTCAACGAGCTTGAAACAGACGAAACGCCGGACCTTTATGCAGATTTGGAACAGCGCATTCTTGGATTGCTTTTGAAGGCGCGCTATTCCCTTGAAAGGGCAACAATCTTCCTGAAAAAACAGGGTTTCACTCCACTGGCGGGAAACAGCACGGCAAGGCAGGTAATGCAGGTCCTTGAAAGAAAAGAAGATGAGCTGCAGGACCTGAGGGAAAAATATGAGGATGTCCGCAAAAAAAGCTATCTTGGCTATTTTGAAGAGGAAACGGTTGCCGACATAGAGCAACAACTTGGCGAGCTGGGCAGGAAAATGGCTGTTGGCTCGGAAGACCTTGAAAAAAGCATTTCTTTCCACAAAAGCCAGGTGGATTACGTGCAGAACAGCTATGCCGAACTTAAGGAAAAGCTTGATTCGTTGAAGCAGACATTTTCCGCTTATAGCGAAAAGGCCGAAGAGCTCATAAAAGATTTGAAAAAAGAGCGCGATTACGCAAAAAAAATCGTGCTTGATGTGGAGCACGAAACCATGCAGTTGCGCAATAGCTACACGCACGAACTGCTGGGACTGCAGGAAAACAAGCTTTCGGCAAAAGCAGAGGCTGAGAAAAAGTTTGAAGTGGAATTGAAAAGGCTGCACGGCCAGCTAGCTGAACAATTGGACATTGCAAAGCACTTTAGGAATATTGCGGAAAGCAAGCTGAAAAAAGAAGAAGAATTGGAAGAAAAAATCAAAAGGCTCACACTACTTTTGAAGACCAAGGAAAAGCACGAAGCAGTAAAAAGGCAGTTTTTGAAAAAAACAAAAAAAATCCGGTAGTGCGCTCAATCAGCCAACTCACTTTTCGCCGCGCAAAATGTCTTCCAGGCACTGCCTTTCCCTTATCAAAGAAGCCTTGCCGCCGCAAACAAGCACGCAGGCAGGCAAACCCCTTGAATTGTAATTGGAACCCATTTCAAAGCCATAAGCGCCGGCATTAAGAATTGCAATAATGTCCTTTTCGTTTGGAACAGGCAGTTCTCTCAATGTTTCCCTGTTCTCATTGAACACGTCGCCTGATTCGCACAAATTGCCGGCTACCAAAAACTTTTTCGTGCACACGCCATTCACATTGCCGCACACCACAATCTCGTGGAAGCTGCCGTAAAAAGCAGGCCTTATCAGGTTGTTGAAGCCGGAATTCACCCCAATCACAGGAACGTTTTTTTCCTCAACAGTGTTAACTTCACAAAGCAGCACGCCGGCATCACCCACAATGCTCCTGCCAGGCTCAATCGCAATCCCGGCCTTGAGCCCCGAGGCATTCATTTTGGACACAATGCCCTTTGCATACTTTTCAAGCGGAAAAGCGACCTGCTCTTGCCTGTAGCGAATGCCAGGACCGCCGCCAAAATCAACAAATTCAAGCCTTTTGCCAAGAATCCGCTCAGCCTTTTCGGCAACGGCAATTGTCTTGCCGGCTGTTTCAAGAAAAACATCAACATCCTCGCCAAGCCAGCCGGAACCTATGTGCTGGTGCAATCCAACAATGTCAAGGCCCATTGCCTTTGCCTGCAAAAAGGCAGATTCTATTTGTGATTCAGGAATGCCGAATTTTATGAACTTTCCCGCAGTTATTGTGTGTGAATGCGCCCCTGCGCCAAAACCAGGGTTCCAGCGAATGCTTGCCCTGCCCTTAAAACCAAGCCCTTTCATCCGGCGCATCTGCGAAAAGCTGTCAATGTTTATCACAACGCCTGCTTCAATGAGCTGCCTGAGCTCATCATCGCTCACGCTTGTGCCAGTAAAAAGAACCCGTTCCCTTGAAAAGCCGGCGCGCAAGGCAAGCTCAACCTCGTTCGGCGAAACAGCATCAACAAAAGCGCCTTCTTTTTGAAGCAGCCGCAGCAAGGCAAGCCTTGAATTTGCCTTCACCGCATAATGAATCCTAGGCTTCGCACCCTGCTCTGCAAAAGCAGCCCTTATTGCGCGAAAATTTTCAACAATCCTGTCACCATTGTAAACAAACAATGGCGTGCCAAACTGCTTTGCAAGGGCCTCGGCACTTAAACCCCCAATAAAAAGCCTGTTTTCTTTCACATCCAAATGCCCTGCAGTTTGCCACCACATTTTTTAACCACACCATCAGTTTTCCTTTGGGGCAAAATAGCCGGGATTGAAAAGCCTGTTTATTATGAGCTCGCCCCATTTTTCGGCAAGCACCTGCTTTTCCTGTTCAAGGCGATAAGGGTCAAGGCTCTCAAACTCTTTTTCCTCAACGGCCTTGACAATAATGGTTCTGCCACCCATCAGCTCTATTTCAATAAGCTTGTTCAAAAGCGCCTGAATCTTGAAATCAGGCTCTTCGTACAGCACGAAGACAAACACAAGGCTTGCTTCACCCTTGACTGCATGCACGGCCGCGGGAATGTCCTCCGGAAAAGGCACAAAAATCGCGTCAACTTCAGCATCGGCAATCTTTGAGCGCAAAAAAGCCTCAAGCTCGGGAAAAAAGTTAATTCCCGTCTTTGAGTCAGAAACAAGAAAAATATGCATAAATAAGAACTAGGGCGAAATTATTTAAATAACCTTGCCGGGATTTAAAGTTATTTTTTGGGCTTAAAGAAGCTTTTCAAATTCTTCTCTTGCCATGCCAAGCTCTTTTTTGATTATTTTCAGCAATAAGCCCCTGTCAATTTTCCTACCGGAATGGATTGGCACCACAAGTATTTTTCCATCGGCATTTGCAAAGGTTGCATGGCTTCCTTTTTGCCTCAGGAACCTATAGCCAAGCTTTTCAATTATTTTAATCAGCTGTTTTGGAGAAACAGGCTTCAGCTTAGGCATTTACCACAACTTCTTTTATTTCAAAGAACCTTTTCTGCGGCTTTTTGTTCAAAGCATCCATTGACTCAAGATAAAGCTCAATGGCCTCTTTTATGTTAACCATCAGCTCTTTCACAGTCCTGCCCTGCGAGTAACAGCCAGGCAGCTCAGGAACCTCGCCAATGAAATAGCCATCCTGGCCCTCTTCAACCAAAATCTTGAAAGTCTTATCCATTTCAACCACTAAGAATATATTTCACGGAACCGAATAAAAAACGGTTGGATTAAAATGGCTTGCCGAAGATTAAGGTTATTTATATGCGCAAAGAACGATATTCCCTTTGGTCTGAAAAAGTGCTTGCAAAAGTTTGGGAAGAAAAGAAAGGCAAATAGTCTGGCAAAGCCTTTTGCCATTGCAAAAGCCTTTTATTTTTGTTAAGGCAAATAATACTTGGTAAGAAAAATGAAGGAAAGAACGTTTGACGTTGTCCTTGAAAAAGACGAAGAAGGCTGGTTTATTGTGGATGTCCCTGCCCTGCCTGGGTGCCACACCCAGGGAAAAACGAAAAAAGAAGCATTGGAAAACGCAAAAGAGGCAATAGAACTCTGCCTGGAAGTAATGAACGAAAAGAAAACAAAGAGAAAAACGCCTTTTGTCAGCATTGAAAAGGTCGCAGTATATGCCTAATTCCGTAAAAATAAGAAAAGTCCTGGCAGCACTGGAAAAATTCGGATTTCAGCAAACCAGGCAGAAAGACGCCCACGCATTTTTTGAGCACGCCGACGGAAGAACAACGGTAATTCCAATGCACAAAGAAATCAGAATAAAGCTGCTCACAAAAATAATCAAGCAAGACCTGAAAATGAAAAAAGACGAATTCCTCAAACTACTCAAATAATATCGCCAGAACCAATGCTTGCTTTTGCCGCAAGGCAATCCAAAAGCTTTATTTTCTAGAATATGCACAGTTATACTATGTTAAAGCCAAGAAAGAACCCTTTTGACAGGCACAAAAAAACCGCGTAATCAGGCATTAATAGGAAGCATGGCAGGAGCAGAGCGAAAGCAGTTGACTTCCGAAGAATACAAAAAATGGCTGGAATCAAGATTACCCGCAAAGCTGCAAGCAGTGAAGCCTCTTACACGCCCAGAAAAAGCAAATGAACTGTCGCTGCTTGCGATTCGGAAAGGAAAGGCAATCGGGCGTGGCCCTAGCAGCTTTGTTAACTTCATCCAATACAGAAGAACCTTAAAAAAAAACTTGGAGTTCCACCATCCTGACCCAGCAGAAAGAAGGAAAGCCTTCATAAGTGCAGTGGGCGGCAAAGACGAAATAGAAAGGGCATGCAAAGGCATAAACCAATGGGCAGAAAAAATGGAAAGACCTGACCTGAAACTCACGTTTGACGAAATGATTGACCTAATACTGAAATAAGGCTGCCCACCGCAAGCCATTTAAATAACCTTGCCGAAATTTAAGGTTATTTTTTACGAAAGTTAAGGGCCCTGTAATGTCGTTATCTTTAAAAACTTGTAAAGGGCAATATTTTTCAGGAGAATATAGCATGCCAAAAGAGAGCCCAAAAATACCGGAACGGGGAGTTATTATCAGGCTTCTGAATAATATGCCTGAAAACTATTCCGGCGTTAAAGAACACTGCTTGCTCTGTGAGCTGGCGGCAGAAGAAATTGCAGCACAATTAAAGGAAAAAGGCGTTAAAATAAGCCCGGAATTTGTTTCGAGGGCCGCTTTGGCACACGATGCTTTCAAGCAATTCGGGGAAAAAGGAAATGAATGCTTTTTGGCAAAAGACCACTTCACAAAAAAAGGTTTTCCAGAATTTGCGAAGGCGCTGGTAACAAATGCGCTTCAAAGTCCTGATTTTGAAAACCAGGCTAGACTGGTTGAACTGAGTTTAGAGCAAAAAATAGTGACATACAGTGATGACATTTGCAGGGGAATTCCGATAAGAGACAAAAATCAGCAAATCATAGGATGGAGAAACGACATCTTTCCCTTGGATGAAGCATGGAAAAGCATAGAAGACAGAATAAAAAGAGGAGAATTCAAAAGAGAAGGAAGCATAAAACAAGAATTTGAACTTGTAAGAATAATTGAAAAAGAATTAATTGGCAAAGGGCTTGACATAAAAAAACTCATACGCAAGGTAAAGGAAAAAAACCTTCAGCCCTGAATAAAGCAACCATTTTTATAGTTTGAATTGTCACTATAGTTATGGCAAAATTTGAAACTGTCTTCTTAGCTGGTTTTTTTGACTACCTGCACAAAGGGCATTTGGGAGCCCTTAATAGATTGAAAGATATTGATGCCGAAAAGATTGTTGTTTTTGTCGGTCCAGATGAAAGACTTAAGCGATTAAAGAATGTTACTAATAGTCAACCCCTGCCCGAGCGGATTAGGAGGGTTGAACACGCGTTAAAAAAGCTTGGCTTGGGAAAAAAAGCAAGCGTTGTTGTGTCAGAAACCTGGCCCCCGAAACAGGCCGTCAATGCAGGCAAAAGGGACGTAATGCTGGTTTATCGCGTTTCCAAAGAACAACCAGCATACATTCAAAGGGATATGGCCAGCATAAATCTTGCAAGAAAAAAACTCGGCTTGAAGCCACTGAAGTTTATTGTAAAGAAAGCGCCAGAATTTGGAGTATACTCAACTTTGATTAGGAATGGCTTAAAGAAAGGCAAGTCACCCCGCCAAGTTGCTGGTTCTGTCAGACGAAACAGGCGAAACGCCCTCAAATAATCCCGTCGAATCTAAGGTTGTTTTTTCTTAGAGGCAAGTAAAAGCATTCACCGCAAGCCATTTAAATAACCTCCAATTTAGTTAATACTAAGGTTTTTTCTTATGCCGGATTTTGACAAGTTTGACAACCCGTCCTATAGTTCGGAACAGGTTGAGTTTGAGGACGAGGGCATTGCAGGGCAGGCAATGGAAGCGATTGAGCCGGTGAAAAAGTTCCTGCCTGCGATAATCGCGGTTATTGTCATTGCGGCAATTGCATGGTTTGCATATGATTACTTCATTGGAAGCATGCTGCCTGTGACCCTTTCGGTCAAGGACACTGAAGGCAAGCTTTTGGATGAAAGCAACTTAAAGGTTTACGCCGAAGGCCAAAACCAGCCGGTTTTTGAGGATAGCGGCCTGGCAACCTATGACCTGAAGCTCAGGCCCGGAAACTACCGGTATGAGATTACAGCTCCGGGATATACGGTAAAAAAAAGCACTTTTTTAGTCAGCGCGGAAGAAAAAGAGGCTGTGGCAACCCTTTCCAAGGACATTGACGTTGAAATCCTTAACTTTGAGCAAAACTTCCCCAAAAAGCTTTTTGCCGGAGGAAAAGCAGCATTTTCCGTGCAGCTGAAAAACCAGGCGAATTCAGCCGCAACAGTCGAGCTTGTTTCAGAAGGCGACATTGCAGGGATGGTTGAATCAGGCTCAATCAACTTGCCGGCAAACTCAACACAGGAGGCGCAACTGGAAATAAGCGTACCTGCAGGAACAGCGATAAAGGACAGCAAGAAAGGCGACAAAAAGAATGCAGTGCTCAGGGTGAAGTATACGGCAAAAAAAGGCCAAGCCGACTTTGTGCTTTTCCCAAACCCGGCGCTTGAGATAAAGGTTGACGAGGCAAAGTTCGGCGCAAAGGCAGGCGAAAAGGATTCGGACGAAATAAGCATAAAGAACGGCAACGATTTTGCAATAGACGACCTTGTGCTCACAATTGAAATAACAAGCGCAATAAAAAACAGCGCCAGCGAGGCAAGGCAATGGTTCCAGTTCACCGAAGTTGCAAACCAGTCCAACCCGCAGGAAATAAAGATAAGCAGCATTCCGGCAAATGCAACCGTTACAAAAGAGCTTCAGGCAATCCTGCCGGCAACTGCCCAAAAGGAAGCAGGCATAAAAGGCAACGTTGTGCTGAGCGCGCCATACCTTGCGGAGCCCATAAAGAAAACGCTCACCCTTGACGTCACCGAGGGAGCGGAATACGGCATCAGCGCGACGCTCACCCCAAGAAGCCCGATAGGCATAGAATGGAGCGAAACACTGGGAAAATACGAGGGCAAAATGCTAGATTTAAAGATAAAAAACACAGGCAAGCTAGATTTGGAAAACATTGTTTTTGCGGTCGCAAACAGCGCGATTTGCAGCACGGACTGGCTTGTCCTGATTGAGGACACTATTGATTCGCTTCCGGCAGGGGAAACAAAGTCGTTAAAGCTGAGCGCAAGCGCGCCGCTCGCAATGAGGGGCAGGGAGGCTCCAACATACTGCTCGCTCCATTACAGGTTTGACGACCCGACAAAAGCCGGCGTGTACGCTGAGGAAACGCTCACAAACTTCATTGAAGTGAATCCTGAAGCGTAAAAAAAAGCGGCCTGGAAAAAAAGCGTTTTTGAAAAGCGTTAAAGGCTGTTCTGGACAAGCGCCTTAAGGCTAGGGGGCGCGTCAAAAGACTTTGACAAAAAATCTTCCTTTGAAAGCCACCTGCTGCTCGCAATGCTTTCATTGCTCTTGTGCGGCAAAATGACCTTTGCTTCGGGCTTTGCCTCGCACCTGAAAACAGTGCACACGGCAAGGGCACCGTCGCTTACCCTGTTAAACCAGTAAATGCCCAACGGCATTCCAACTGAAACATCAAGGCCTGTTTCCTCCTTGACCTCGCGCAAAAGAGTGTTCATGGGCTCTTCGCCGTCCTCAACCTTTCCGCCAGGCAAATCCCAGATTTTCTTCCTGCCAATCTCCAATTCAAGGGCAAGAAATTTTCCGTCCCTTGCAATAAGAGCCTTCATTGCAGCTATTGCAGCCATAAGAAAAAAATTAGGTGAAGGAATGTTTAAAAAGGAAACTAAAAAGGGGGGAAAGCGGCAACTGCACCGCGGCTGCGCAGCCCAAAAAAAAAAGCGTGTGGTTTTTGCAAAAAAAAGCGGAAGTGCGCCTGTCCCGGCGCCCCCTGCTTATATTCTTTTTGCTTTTTTCAAGGAAATATTTAAACTTATATGGCGCCCTACATAACAAAAATTTTTTTGGAAAGTCTCAAATACGTGCTTTTAAATCTATTCAGCGCAAAAATGCCCAAAGAAGGTTTAAATTAAAGTTTATATAAGAACTAATACGGCCTTCCGATCAAAAGAGCCGGACAAGTGCCGGCTGAAATTCTTAAGCAAAGAATGTTTTTTGGCGGATTAAAAAACGGCTTAAAAAGCAAACAAAAAAAGCCGGAAAAAACAGGCTTTTTTTGCCTTAAAAGAATGGGGTGACAAAAAAAATGAAAAGCGTTATTGAAAATGCCTGCGGAAAAAAAGAAACCGCAAAGGCAGAACAAAAAGAAGACGACTACGGCCCTGAACACCTGAAAATGATCGTGGTGGGAGCCGGAGGCGGCGGTTGCAACACAATAGACAGGCTTGCAAAAAAAGGAATCAGGGGAACACAGCTCATAGCAATAAACACCGACAAACAGCACCTTGCGATGATTGACGACAGCGTTTCAAAAATACTGATAGGAGAATCGGTAACCAGGGGCCTTGGTGCAGGCGGCTATCCCGAAATAGGGCACAAGGCGGCAGAAGTAAGCAAGGGCAAGCTCGAAAAAGCCCTTGAAGGGGTTGACATGCTTTTCCTTTCCGCAGGAATGGGCGGCGGAACAGGAACAGGCTCGGCGCCGGTCATAGCGCAGATTGCAAAAGAACAGGGCGCAATAGTAATCAGCATAGTAACCTACCCGTTCCACCTTGAAAGGGCAAGAATAATCAAGGCGGAAGAAGGCATAATGGAACTGAGCAAGGTTTCCGACACGGTAATAGTCATAGACAACAACAGGCTGGTTGAACTCGTGCCAAACATCCCGATAAGGGACGCGTTCAAGGTT
This sequence comes from archaeon, assembly GCA_041645325.1. Lineage (GTDB taxonomy): Archaea > Iainarchaeota > Iainarchaeia > Iainarchaeales > JAFCCL01. The sequence continues at coordinate 4,764 of JBAZQI010000005.1, read as the reverse complement.
GCGGACGAAATAATCGCCGCAGCTGTCATCGGCATAACGGAAACAATAACACAGCCAAGCCTCATAAACCTGGACTTTGCCGACGTGCGCTCCATAATGTCAAACAAGGGACTGAGCATGATTGCGGTCGGAGAATCCAAGTCAATGAACAAGGTGGAAGAAGCTGTTGCGGACACGCTGCACAACACACTGCTTGACGTGGACATAACCGGGGCAAAAGGCGCGCTCATCCACATAACAGGCGGGCCTGACCTCACGCTCGGAGAGGCAAACGCAATAGGCGAAATGCTCACCGACAAAATAGACCCGAAAGCCATGGTAATATGGGGAGCAAGAATAGACCCAGGCATGTCAGAAAAGCTCAGCATCATGGCAATCTTCACAGGCGTGCAATCCCCCAACATTACAGGCGTGGGAAAAAACGCGGAAATTGAAAAAGCATACGGCGGCGGAAAAGGCAAATCCCTGGACATAGCATACATGTAAGATTTGGAAGAAAAAGTTTTTTGGAAAAAGCGGGGTTTTTGCCCCGCTTAATCCCTGTTTTTATTTTTTTAAAAAAAAGAATTAGCCCCTGAAGGGGATTGCCTTTTCAAACCTTTTTGGAATTTTGCCTAAAAAGTAAATATGTGTCCATCAATCATAAGAATGTTTTGCCCTACAACACAATTATCTATTCCTTTTGCCACTCTTTTGTACACTGGAATAGTCATTCCACAAGTACTACTTATAAAATGAACATGGCCTCGTGATTGGTTTTCATATTTTGGGCCATAACATATGTCAGCATCACCAGGCTCGCGTTTCACCTCGGCCCATGCCTTGGTTGTATCTAAAATTTTTTCTCGCGTCATATATGCTTGCCTCCTTATATTATTTTTCTTTGAACGCCTTTAAATTTATTCCACTAGTAGGTTTCCGGTGAAGGCCCTATCAGAAAGCCTAAAATAGTGGTTGAAGCACTATTGAATTAGTTTACAATGACAAAAGTTAACTTGAAAATGAACCTGATTCACTTACTAAAGCTCTATGCATACACAGTGTTGCACCCAAAAACTTTTTTACGAGGCATAATAATCATTGTCGCTCATATTATTGCAGTACCCGTTGCTATCTTTGTAGCTTCTCCAATAAGGCTTCTGATGGAATATTTGGTAAACATGGGACTTCCATACCTTGCAGTTGTTCCATTTCTATTACTCTTAGCAATATTTTTATTCATTATTTTCATTTTGATATTCGCTTGGATTTTTCTGCCCTTATATTACCTTTTTAGAATTCTTCGCCTTGGGTGGAAAAAACTTGGGCTAAAACAAAGAGTTATTGTAGCAATTGAATCGCAAAGCAATGACAAAGTCTTTTCACAATACTTGCTGCAGCAAGCATTAAAAAATTCAGGTGATTTTATGAATAAGAATGACGAAGAACTAAAACAAGCGGTAGCAAAGCTAAGCGAAAAAGAAATTCAAATAGGGATTGCTTCTACAAAAAAATTGCTTATAATGAAAACACCCGAAGAGCTTGAAGCTGGATTATACCCGGCTTTTTGGGCAACGGCTAATTTGCCTTTAGACACTATTAAAGAATTAATCGAAGAAGTTAAAGAAGAAAAAAGAAACGAGTTGCATAGGTTGCACAGAGTCCAACAAGAAAAAGAAGCAAAAAGATTAAAGTTCCAAAAAGAACAAACTGCAAAAGGTCTTGAACTATATAAGGACAAGTGGATTCCAATAAAAGAAGCACAGAGAAGAAAAGCTTTAGAAATCGGCTTAGAAAACAATTTTAAGGAATTGACGCCGTATGAGTTTGAAGAATTTGTAGCTAAACTGTTCGATGCCATGGGTTATGAAACTAAAGTAACAAAGAAAACTGGTGACTATGGGATAGATGTTATCGCACGGAAAGGGAAGGATGTAATTGCAATTCAGGTCAAGCAATTTGCAGCAGGAAATAATGTTGGAAATCGAGATATTCAACGATTATTGGGGGCTATGCAATTGAAAGATGTCAAAGCCAACAAAGGTATTGTTGTAACAACTTCCGATTTCACAGTGCAAGCAGAACACCAGGCCAGTGAAACACCAGTTGAATTATGGAACAAACATATTTTGCACCAGATGGTCAAAAAATATTTGATGCAATAAGAAAAGAAAAAAGAGTAAGTGATTTGAATGGTTTCATTACAAGTAGAAGGGTTGAAAGTAGTAATTGAATACGAACAGAAACAAGGCAGAACCGTATTTGATGTTCATTCAGATAAGACCTATGGCGGAATGGATTTGTTAAGCGTGGATTTGAAAGGCAAGGAACTGCCTCGCCTAATTGAGGTTAAGGCTTCAAAGAGTGAAGACAGTATACCTGATTGCTACAATTCAGAGTTCATAGAATCCTTTTCGGGCTTGCGTTTTAGGGCAACCCACCTTTATGCCGTGAACATAAAAGAAGCTGGAAAGCCAAAACTTGCAATAATCCCAAAGAAAGAAATTGACAAATATGCAAGAGAACACATAAAGCTCACAAATATCAGGCTGGCAAGAGGCATAACGAAAAGAATTAAAGAATTCAGAGTAAAATTGGCGTGATTCAAAATGGCTTCAAGAAGCACAACTGGCGGCATGCATGACTTTGTTGACTCAGATGATTTGTCTTCTTTGGAAGGTCAACTTGGTAGGCACGCTCCATTAATGGGCAGTCGCCACCTTTCTTTTTGGAAGCGCATTAAGAAATTGTTCGGAAAGTGATTTGAATGCCTCAACTACCACCTCTATTTGGGTTTGTTATCCTCTTGATTGTAATATCCATTTGTTTATTCGTTGTCGGCACAGTCCAACAAGGAACCACAAACCTTGCGGTAGACAACAACGCAATGAGTGAAGAAACAGCAAAAATAATCAACACAGATGTTCCCGACCCCACTTTGATTTATGTTATTGCCGCATTGATTGCAACTATAAGTGGCGGGATTATAGTAGTCAAAAAACCTTTTGGTTAATTTCCGTTGTTTGCCTGAACCTTGCAAACCTTTTTTACTGAAGCCCGAAGGGCTGGGGCAGCATTTCCGCTATGTAGTGCTGCCCCTTGCGCCTGAATAAGAAAAGGATTAACGGCCTATTTTTTTTAAGTTTAGACGCATTGACCAATCATTCCTAGCTCTTAGTCTTGCTTGTTCTTCCCTTTCGCTTAATTCAATAACCCTTTTTGCTGCCTGTTCGGCCATTTATCCACCTCCTGGATAAATAATTTTGGTATTCTCAAGGCTTTAAAGGTATGCCCAAAAATAACGTCATTAACTTTTTTCACTATTTTTGACAAAAAGGTTCAGAAAAACAACCATGTAAAACGGTAAAGAAAGGCGATTTAAAAAAAAGGTTAGCCCCACCTAATGAATAAATTAAACCATTTATTCCTTAAGCCCCCGAAGGGATTTGAACCCTTGACTCCGTATCATGAATTAAGTTGGAGTTTGTTTGTTATTTTTTCTAGTGAGGGATATTGCGCGGCGATTCTGTTTCTGTGCTTGTTGTTTGAAAAACCTACTTTTTCCAAGAATTGTTGAACAGACTTTTTTCCGATAATCTGCAGCCGCCATCCATTGCTGAGCTTTTTAACATTGATATCCAGGTCCTTCAAACAGCAGGATATTTGCTCAATAAGTCTTTCATTATGCATATTAAGCTCTATTCGAATGTAGGGCTCTTTGTAAATTTTCCTTTTGTCAAAATAAATGCAACCATCCGTATCAAATATGCCCCTAATGCAAGCGACAAGCAGGCTTGTTTCTGATCCGAGAATTTCCTCCGGAATCATAACTTTGTCAAATTTCACCCCGGCAGGCATATTAAATCGCTCTGTGAGAAACTCAAACAAACGCTTTGAATAAAAATTGACCCAAAGGGAGTTGTTCTTTACGCGAATATAAGGGGACTTCAAAGCGAATAACTTACGCGCTATTGGAATAATGGTACTGTTGTAGTATGCCCTGTCAAACCGACTGTCACCCGCAAACTGAATCTGGCCTGTTCTGTTGCATTTATTTGTAAACCCATCTCCAATAAAACAGCCTAGAAACTCGCACAATTCTTCCGAGAGAGGCATATTCGCGTCAAAACTAGTCTTCAACTGGCGCAAATAGTTTTTCTTGATTGCAATGCTTCGTCCTTCTTCAAAGATAGACTTGTGTTTATTATAAGTAGCGAAACCGGCTTTTACTCGGCCCCAGTTTTCGTCCTGACGTTTTGCCCCCGACCTAAAGAATGCAACCAATTTTTTTGGAAGAATTTCACACAGCATGTCAAAAAGTTGCAAGGGCATTGTCAATTGCCCAAATCTGTAATATTCCATTAAATTTTTTCTTTTATTACAGTAATGATAGAACTCCGTCCAGCTTTCGGAACCACTAAAAGCCTTAACGTTTTCAAAAAAACTGCAACGGATTTCGTCAGAATCAAAGTAAATTCTAGCCATTGTATGGAAATCCGCTTTGCCATTTATTAAGAACTGGAAAGAGAGTAGGCTTCCGCTAAAAAATGCTGGTTGGGTGCTTCCCCTAAATAGCCCTGGGAGGGATTTGGACCCTCGACCCCGAGTTTGTTCGACGTCGTTTTGCGAAGCAAAACGTTCTTTTCCCAGGGCTTTTCTTCCTAAGAAAAGGCCTTACGAAACTCGTGCTCTACCAAGCTGAGCTACCAGGGCATGCAAGTAAAAGAATGTTTTTGGGGAAATGCTTTTTAACCCCTTTTCCTTAATCGGATAGCATGCCTGTTG